>SKUL01000223.1 GCA_007129985.1 Flavobacteriales bacterium | reverse complement strand
TATGAGCGATGTTCTTTTTGCTCCCGCACGAAGCCACAATGGCGAAAGCAGCCAGTAGCAAACAGTATTGAAAAAACCTCGTTTGCTCAATCATCTTCTTCATTCGTCTGGTCGTTTGCATCGGGAATAGGATGGCCGTCGCGAGATTTTCGCCACCACCAGATTACGCCTATCATGAGCGCACCGGAAAGCAAAGCGAAGTACTGACCGGGAATTCCGGTTCCCCACTTTTCAACCTCAGGGCTCATGACCCCTCCCGCAATGGCAAAGTGAAGGCAAACAGCGGCGGCGTTATTGATAAAATGAGCCAGTACAGGCACCCAGATAGAGCCGCTCCAAACCAGCATATAGCCGAACAAAGCACCCAGCACCATGCGGGGCAAAAATCCGTAGAATTGAAAATGAAGCGAGCTGAAAAGAAAAGCACTGATCCAGATGGCCGCGTGATGGTTACCGGTCCAGCGCCTCAGGATATTTTGAATACCCGCCCTAAACATCAGCTCCTCGCCAATGGCAGGAACCAAAGCAATCAGAAATAGGTTGATGAACAAGCTGCTCCAACGGGTATCGGCGAGGATGGCCCGGGTGAGTTCGGCCGCCTGCGCTTCCGCCGCCTGAAAAACGCGCTCAAGCCATTGCAGCGCTTCCGGAAACTGAACGGATTCATTCCAATGCACCATCAGGTTGATAGGCAGCATGGCGAGAATCATCAGCAAAACGGTGTAGCCAAAACTGCGGCTGTCAGTGGGTTTTTGCATCCACAGGTACCGCTTCCAGTCAACCGAAACAAGTTGTGCAAATACAAGTGGGGGCAGCACAAACAGCCCCAGGTGCTGCAAAAACAACAGCATTTTGTTGGCCGAAACCACGTTGGGATCGTTGTACTGCCGCAACACGTTGAGGTCTTCCATCACGTTCAGTCCCCAAAGGGTTTGAATGAGCAGATTGCCCAGTCCAATAAAGAGCGAAACCGACACGAAGCCCAGCAGCATCAGTACGATGAGCTGCACAAAGGGGTCGTAGCGTTGAAAGATGGGGGTTTTCATGTTACGCTTGATATAGAAGATGAATCACTGTGAAACCACTTAATCAAATGAGCGCGTAGTTTCACAAAAGCAGGGTCTTCGCAGCTTCGATAGCTAGCATTGTTCGCAATTGCTTCGTAAAGGGATGATGACCTCGGGGTATTACAAGCGCGAATCGCAGATTCAAATGCCTCTTTGGGTTTCGAAGGTTTTACCTCACTCCTTTTTTTCAACCCTTTGTTATCTAGCCATTCGAAAAGAGTTGAGTTGTTTTGCCAAGCAATTGCTTGCTCCATGACGGACTCTTTTACCCAAATCCAGTTTTCTAATTCCGGGTCAATGCAGATTACTGTACTCCTGCTTTCCCAACCGGACTTTTCCAGAGACTCAGAAATGTTTTTTTCTATTGCCTCCCTCGAGTATTGTTCTTTTCCGCTGCCGTGTAAATCAAGCATAGCTATTGCATATTTGTATAGACCGTTGAGCGGTCGTAAAAATTCTGAAGCGTTGTTGTAAACCCCTGGGTCGCGTAAAGGGTGTACTCGCAAGTCAAACGTAAACTCATGAATACCTTCAACGAGGTGAATTCTAGGTAGTAGTCCCTTCATGAGAAACTCCATATTCTTGTCGGCAACGAGAACAATCAGATCTTTCATGTTATCCTAGAATTCCACTTGCGTACAATTGTGACAAGTTGGTCTCGCCTTTCCAGCCTTTAAGTGCCGGATGATTCTGACCGGAAACAATATCAGTGGCCCCTTCAGATGTTTTGGCGAAACACAATACTTCTTGCCGGTTAACCAAACTCAACATAACCGGAGAGTGTGATGCCATCATGATTTGCGCGTTGTACACCGATGAAAGTGATTGATAAACAGTCTCCACAGCTTTTGGGTGGATGCCGTTTTCGGGCTCTTCAATTAAGTAAACACCAGAAAAGTCAGGTAGATAAGCCGGTAGCGTAAGAGCCAATAAACGAAGAGTTCCATCTGAAACAAGCCAACTGGGCACACGAATGTTAGGGGTGTATGAGATGCGTAAATATCGATGCCGGTCATCTTCGCGCTCGACAGTATCAATGTCCTCGATGTCGGGGAGTGCAGTCCGCAGGTGCTCTAGCCATTTGTGGAATGATGAAGTGTTTTTACGCAAATCATGAATCACCCATGGTAAATTCGAGCCATCCGTTTTGAACTTCTTCCCCTGGCCGGGAGGGCTTGCCTCCCGGATGTTTAAGCTGTCTAAAACAAAAACTTGTATTCCGTCAAAAAGAAAGCCCTTTAGCCATGTTGCAGCCGGAAATTTGGTTTCATCAGCCGGAAGGTTGGCCAGCGCAGAACGCTTTGGCCCAAGCTTGAAAGAGGGCAACCATCCTTTTCCCGAAGATTTATACGTTTCGTCATAAAAATTATCATTCCCTTCGGGTTTTTTCCTTATCACTAGCTGGTACGCCACGCCTGCTTTACCAGTGTATTTTTCATTCAAAATACTCTTTGGCTCAACTTGTAACTCAGGAAACAGACTGCGCTGCGCAGGTTCTTTGGGAGGGTAGCATAATGCTGTATTCAGCAAAATAACACGTTCTTCCTTGATTACGTGCTCTTGTGTTTCTTGACTCAATCCAATGCACATTTCATAGCGCACGCGATCAAAACGTTGGTCCAGAGTTTCTGATACGGCATGAGGCAGACCTATTTCAATGGCCATTTCGATATCTCCGCCTTGAGCTGAAAACGTCAAGTCAATAAAGTTGGATGACCTTTTTGTTATAGCTTCATCTACTCCAGCATTTACTACATCCGACAAGAAACTAACCACATCCATAAAAGTCGTTTTACCGCTTGCATTGGGGCCAACAAGCACATGGAAAGCATCGAGCTCCTGATCAAGATATTTTAAGGAGCGATAGTTTTTTACTTGAATGCGCTTTATCATTTTACTGTAGATGGAATTATATGCTTCAGGTTTTTGCTTCATCCGTGTTGCTTAGCAATCACTTGCGAAAACCTTACCTTTGCCCCCAAGCTTTAACACCTGAAAGCGTGGCGAAGATAGGAAATATTGAACTCGGCGACTTCCCGTTGCTGCTTGCACCCATGGAGGATGTGAGCGACCCGCCCTTTCGCGCCCTGTGCAAAAAGTACGGCGCCGATATGATGTTTACGGAGTTTATCTCCTCCGAAGGGCTCATACGCAATGCGGCCAAAAGCACGCAAAAGCTCGACATCTACGAGTATGAGCGCCCTGTGGGGATTCAGGTTTTTGGTGCCGAACTCGAGCCCATGATTGAGTCAACGCGCATCATCACCGAAACCAACCCCGACCTTGTGGACATCAATTTCGGGTGCCCGGTGAAGAAAGTAGTGTGCAAGGGTGCCGGAGCGGCCATTCTGCAGGATATCCCAAAAATGGTGCGCCTCACCGAAGCCGTGGTAAAAGCCACCCATCTTCCGGTAACCGTAAAAACCCGCCTGGGCTGGGACGAGTCGTCGAAGTACATTGTTGAAGTAGCTGAACGATTGCAGGATGTGGGTATTCAAGGCATCTCTATTCACGGCCGTACCCGCTCACAGATGTACAAGGGCGAGGCAGACTGGACCTTAATTGCCGAAGTGAAAAACAACCCGCGCATGCATATTCCGGTGTTTGGCAACGGTGATATTGACTCGCCTCAAAAAGCCGTGGAATACAAAAACCGCTACGGCGTGGACGGCGTGATGATTGGCAGAGCCAGCATTGGCTATCCGTGGGTTTTTCGAGAGATAAAGCACTACCATCGCACCGGCGAAATGCTGCCGCCCCCCACCGTGGATGAGCGCGTGGATGCCGCTGCCCAGCACCTCGAAATGTCGGTGAAATGGAAGGGCGAACGACTGGGCGTGCTCGAAATGCGCCGCCACTATGCTAACTACTTCAAGGGCCTGAAAAACTTTAAGCAGGTTCGAACCGCTTTGGTGGAAATGGACAGCTCGGCAGAAATTCTCGCTTGTTTGGATGAGGTTCGGCTCAACTATTCGGACGCCGATTTTGTAGGCGTTTGATTGCAGTCGTTTAACTACCTTTAAGCCGGTAAAGCCAACCGGAATCAACTTGAAAAAGCCACTTTTCGCCATCTTATGGATGTCGCTGAGTATTGTCTGCACAGCGGGCAGTGAGCTCGACAGCCTGCGCAACATTGTACCCCAACTGCCCGATTCGCAAAAGGTTTATGTGTACAGCGATTTGTGCTTTGGCTTCCGCTTTGTGAACAGCGATAGCGCCCTGTATTTCGGTGAGCGCGCACTGAACCTGGCGCTTCAACTCAAAGACCAACGGGGGCAGGCCCAGGCCTTGAACGACCTCGGTATCATTTACGCCGACCGCAACGAATACGACACCTCCTTGGAGTTCTACGGTCAGTCGCTCGAAATCCGCACACAGCTCGGAGATACAATGGGCATCGGTGCGCTGCACAACAAAATGGGCATCATCCATCAGAAAAGGGGCGCGTACCACATCGCCATTGAGCACCAGTTACAGGCCCTGCGTATGTTTGAATACCTGGGCATTGACCCTTACGTGGCAACATGCCAGAACAACGTGGCCATTCTGCACTTCAACCTGAAGCAGTACAGCAGAGCCCTTTCCATGCACATGGAAGCTCTTGAAACGCGTAAACGCCTCAACAACCCCGAGGCTATTGCCATGTCGCACACCAATATTGGGAATGTGTATCTGGAGCTGGGCGATACCACACTTGCCGACACCCACTACAGCATGGCGGCCGAATTGTACAGCGGGCTCAATCTTCCCGAAGGAGAATCTACCAATCTCCACAACCACGCGAGCTGTTTCCTCAATTCAGACCCCGCGCGGGCATTGCTTATGTTGAAGCAGGCACTGGAGATTCGCACGAAGCTTGATGATGACAAAATGCTTGCCTCCACCCATGCGTTGATGGGCAATGCTTTGTCCAACCTGGGCCGGTACCGTGAGGCATTGGGCCATTTCAGAACGGCATTGAAACTCTCGGAAGCAGCCGGTGTAAGTGCTGAGCAAATCAACGCCAATGAGCAAATGGCGCGGTTGTATCGCAAGATGGGCAATGCCGACAGTACCTACTACTACCTTGCGCGCTCAGCCGCGTTGAAAGATTCGGTGTTCAATGAATCGCTGCGACAGGATTTTGCCGAACTCCAAACCCGCTACGAAACCGAGCGAAAAGAAGCGAGCATTGCGTTGCTTACGGAGCAAAACAAGGTGGCAGACCTCAAGGTGCAGCGCCAGCGAAATCAAATGATATTGCT
>SKUL01000154.1 GCA_007129985.1 Flavobacteriales bacterium | reverse complement strand
GTATCGTGGCAGCCGCTGCTGGCAAAGGCTACAAGTTCAACCAGAAAATTTTCGACGAAGAGCCCCTGATTCTGGTAGGTATGAACGGGATTGTCTTCATCGGAAAACGGTGAACCATCTCCAAAATCCCACTGATAACCAATTGCCCCCTGCGAGTTATTGAAAAACTCGGCGTCGAATGGAGCACAACCGGGTAAGCTGTTGGCGGTAAACTGGGCCACCGCTCCGGGGTACACGGTAATCGTTACCGAAGCCGTATCGGTGCAACCAAATTCAGTAGAAGCTACCAACTCCACCTCAAATTCTATGTCTTCCTGGGTGAAATTTAAAAAGGTGTGTACAGGCGACTCATCATTGCTCAAAGCACCATCGCCAAAAATCCATGTGTAAGAAAAAGCTCCTTGCGACTGGTTGGTGAACTCCACAGTGAGTGGGCCACAGCCTTCAATAACGCTTGCAGAAAACGCCGCCTCAGGAACGGGTTCAACCACAATTTCAAACTCCTCGCTGGCCGCGCAATGAGGTGTAGCAACTTCGAGGGTAATGTCGTAGGTGCCAATTGCGTTGAAAATTGGGCTTACGACTGGTCCAGTGAGTACGGTATCACCGTTGATATCCCAATTCCATGAAACAATACTGTCTCCCGGCGCGGAAACCGACATATCTATAAATGTGGCCGGTACGCCCACACATACATTTTCGGGGAGGAATCCAACCTGCGGTGTTTGATAGACAAACACTTCGGTGTGGTCGGTGTTTGAACAACCGTTGACTGAAGTAACGGTAAGCGTTGCCAGATGTGCCCCCGGAGTGGTGAGCGTCATGGCCGGAGGAGTTGGCAGGCTGCTCAACTGCCCCTCGGGAAGCACCCACTCCCAAGAAGTTATATTGCCTGCAGTACCGCTTGAGAATTGCACGGTGAGTTCATCACAGGCTGCAGGATTATCCACATTGATGATGGGCGTGGGAGCCGGCAGCACCACGATTGGGTAAGTAGCCGTGTCGGCACAACTTCCTGCAGCGCCATCAATGGTGGCTACCAATTGCACGAGGTAAGTACCGGGGGTATTGTAGGTTCGGGTGATGTTTCCGGAGCCGGTATTAATCCACGGATTGGTACCAAAATGCCACGAAAAAGAATTGGCGTTAGGCGATGACTGATTGACAAATACCACCGATTGTCCGGCACAAATGGTGTCCTCACTGGCGGTAAAAGCAGCCTCGGCCGGCTCTACAATATGTACGGTAATTACTGCGGTATCCTGTCCACAGTAATTGCTGTCAATCATCATAATCTCGTAAGAACCAATTCCCGGGTAAGCAATGGTTTTGGGGAAGGTGGGTGGCCATGGCGTCCAGTCAATGATAGAATCCTGACCGGTACCCCAGTAATCGCCAAAATCCCAGTACTCTTGGCGCTGGAAGATATTACCTTGAAAAAGACAGTTTCGCTCGGTGGTATTGAGGAAGGTGAAAACGGTATCGGGGTAGCACTGTACAAAATTGGATGGTGTGATGGCAGCATCGTCCAAATCCCAAATACGAATGGGGTTGAATGTAGCCTGACTGGGGCCTCCCTGAATGGTGTTGCAGTAGTTCTCAGCGGTAAGTGTCACCACCGTTTCGCAATCTACCGTTCCCTGCTCGTATAAATGGCTAATGGTTTGGTTCCAATTGGTATGGTCAAACACCAGCGGCGGACTGCCATCGCCAAAATTCCACGTAAAAACCGTAGTTTCAGAAACGTTTGTACTAGAGTTGATAAATTCCATGACCTGCGGCGCGCAGGCCTGAGTCAATCCTCCTACCGGAATCTGGATGGAGGCACTGGTGGCCTCCTCCATCACCACAACCCCCTGTACTTCACAGCCGGTAGCAATCTCGGTAAATGTTACCACAAAAGTGTCCACCGCAGCAGTGTAAAGATGGGTAACAGAAGCAGGAGGCACCAATGACGCTCCGCTTTGTACAGGTGATCCATCACCCCAATTCACCTCCCAGGCACCAATGGCAGCGGGTGATTGAAGTGTAAGCGTGAAGTTTCCTCCGTTGCAGGAATACCAGTAGGGGTTCTCTACCGGTGTTCCGTTAAAATCGTAAAATGTAGGGCATTGTGCGCTGGAATTCAGCACACTGAAAAATATCGCAACCAGGAGGAGTCCGCTAAACCGAAGTGTTTTCCACGTTTCCATGACCTTTTTTACGCGAGAGAGCGCCCAAAAGGTTCGGTTTTTTGACACTTTTTTCAGCAACCCCGCGGTGTGACTACTGTACCCACCGTCAAATCAACGGAAAAGAGCTAAACAAAATTACGTGGGAGAAGCATCAAGCGCCCGCCTGAACGAGCTTTCGCGCCTCTGAGCGCAACACGCGCAGGGCACTTTCGTTGGGCGACCTTCCTACTTCACTCAAAATACTAAAAACAAGGCGACTCATCTCCAGCCCTGTGGCTTTCGGCCCCATCTTTTCGTGGGCAATATTGAAGAGTTGCAGGGTTTCCTCCTTGGCCTGAACCACGTGTTTCCACGCCTCGTCCGACACGTAAATTTGCTGACTGAGGTTGTGGTCAAATTCCTCGCGGACAGCCTTGGCCAAATCATTGCGCAACAAATCTGCCGACATCCCACCCTGGTGCATACGCATGATTAAGGCATCGGGGGTGATTCGCTCCAGATACAAGACCATTCGCTCATAGGCTTGAGCCCTTAGGGCCATCATTCCGTTGGAACTACCTCCACCCTGCGTGGCCACTGCACCGGATTTCGAGTGCGCCGCTTTGAAAAGTGTAAGCTCCTTATCGAGCAACGTAGCCCGATGATTGAGGTATTCGCGGTAGACAAAGGCCCCGCCCAATACTGCAATCAATACAGGAACAGCAGTGTATGAGAGGGTTTCAAAATACTCGACCATAAATGTTGATTTTGGTTCAAAGATAGCACCACGCCTACAACGACCAACCTCGGCGAAATGTTATCCTGCACCGCGCTTCCGCTCAGCCTTTTCGCGCAAATCAGACTCATCTTCACCGGTAAGGGTTGATCTCAGCCCACTGGAAATCAAACGCCACCAATAATTGAAGATAAATTTCTCAGGGTCTCGTTCAGCATACACCACGCCCTCCCGAACCCTTCCTTTGGAATCGGGGTTGGCAGACGGAACCAGCGTTTTGTTCAACAGACCCGCCAACACCTTGCGAAAAACGTTCTGCCTGTCCTGATAATCGCGATCCATAATTTTGATTTTGAGACCTTCGTACTCAAACAAAACGTCACCGGTCCCTTCTATTTCGTTGGCTGCGATGTTCCAGGCAAGTTGGGTTAAACTTCCTGATTCCATGCCGATGCGAGCCTGCGGCTCGACGAGGGGGTTCAAATCGGGAAGCGCCATGGGGCCGAGTCTGCCGCGCATGGTAAATCCACCCCGAGAGTCGGTTAAATCATAGCGAAAGGTGCCGTTAATCTGACCTTTTCCCATCAACCTGCCGCTTATATCAACGTGGAGATGGTGGTCATCTTCGAGCTTGGCGGCCAGATTCGTCGCATTGCTAATCACCGCGTTGAGATTGTCGAAAAACAGGTAGGACTTTCGTTCGGATTCATTGTCGGGTTGCTCGCTGTAACCCGCCCTACCATCCACCAGAAGAATGGTGCGAACATCCAATCCGAGTGGCAAATCGCGCAAAATTTCATGTACCATTTTGGGGTACACATTGTGTCGGTCGTCCACACGTTTGTCGCGGTAAACCTCCACCCTGGGCGATACGACTTTTACGGTATCCGCGTGTAATTCGCTGGTTCTGGCAAAGTGCCGCACATCCAAACCAATCACCTCCAGACTACTATTTTCCAGCTTAATCCAATCCACTTCATGCGCAAACTGATGCACATACACATGCGGATGCAGCTTGTTGATGAATTGCAATACTTCTGCCGCCAGTCGCCCCTCGTCGGTATCGAACTCAATGTTGAGACCCCTTACTTTGGCGCGGTCTTTATCCACGTGAACTTCCACCCTACCCGCTTTGCCCGAAATACGTTGCACATCAAACAACTCCTCCTTGCTCATAATCATCTCTTTACTCAGAACAAACCTGTCTGCCTTTACGTTGAGCCGGTGAATATCAAAGCGCACTGAATCTGTGGCGGGATCCATATTCACAAACGAGACCTCGCGCACACCCAGGTGCTTCACCGAAATCAGGTCGTAGTCGTTTTCCCGTTTTTCATCGGCCAGATAGACATCTTCGGACTTAGATCGGGAAATTTTCAACTGTGCATGGCCCGGCCCCACCAAAGCGCTATCCAGTACAATTTCATTCCGAAAAATGAGCGGAAACCAGTTGAAACCGGTGATAACTGCGTGCTCTACATGCAGGTCAAAATCCCACTCGCCGTCTTCCGGAGACTCGTCGCCAACACGCCACATGCGCACGTCTTCCATCCGTAAATTGGTACCACGAAAATCGAAGTCAAGCCAAAGGTTGCCGAACTCAACATCGTGGTTTTGAAACTCGGCTGTTCGCGTAAGCAACTCTTTAACAATACGATTGGCATTGGCGTTGAGGTAGGCATTTATAGCAAGAGGCAAGGCCCAATACAGCGCCATGGCCGCGATAAGCGCCACCAGCAAGCGAAATAACCCCTTGTTTTTCATCGTGCCTAAAGTAAGGAAGATTGGTGTAGCATCACCTTCAAAATCGCAGATGAATAAGCAGGCCACCGTTTCATGGTGAAGTGCGAAAACTCGAATCTTGTGGTGCGGAACTTTGTGTAGGATATCCACAATTTTATGGTCTGTCAACCCTTTTTCGTTCACAAGTATTAAGACCCTGACCCCGAAAAGAACCGTATCTTTGCGTTGCTATGAAAGCTCCTAAGCTACCGATGCTTTTTAAGGCAGGACGCCAGGAACCCCGTCGTTTTCGCTATGCACCGCGCGTGTACGACGAGCGCAAGGAGCGATTGGAAAAACGCAAGAAAGAGATTGAGGAAGAACTGAAACTGGAGGAGAAAATAAAAACCGACCCGCGCTACCAAAAACTTGAGGAAGACCGAAGCAGCTACCTGCGATTTGAGCGTCGCCGCCAAACCAGGCAATCCAACTTGCGGCTCATCGTAATCCTTGTGGCCCTGATATTTGGAACCTACCTGCTGCTCAGGCGGCTGGATATACTTGGTAGCGCCGAAAAGCTTTTCTGACGCCGAAGCCCATGAGTGATATCATCAAACTGCTGCCCGATTCGGTGGCCAACCAGATAGCCGCCGGCGAAGTGATTCAACGGCCCGCATCAGCCGTAAAGGAGCTGATTGAAAATGCGGTAGATGCCGGTTCGAACCGCATTCAACT
>SKUL01000352.1 GCA_007129985.1 Flavobacteriales bacterium | reverse complement strand
GATTTGGCGCTGCAACACGATTTTTCGGTGGATACCGACAGCGAGCCCGTGGTGGAAACAGCAGTAGAAAAGGTATTTCGAAGGGTGGGCTCCGACCCCGTTTTTACGCAGATTATGCTCGACTTTGTGGAGTACCTGCTGGATGAAAACCGTTCGTGGAATGTTGGCAACCAACTGCTTGAAACCGCCAAAAGAGCCATTCTCGCCAAAGATTCGGAGTACACCGATGAGCTGGACAAACTCACCCTTGAGCAATTCACCCAAGCCCGCACCGCGCTGAACAAGGCCTGCAAAAAGTACGAAGCCGCCGTTAAAGCCCTCGCTAAACCCGGATTGGATTTAATCAGCGAGCACAAACTAACCGACGCTGATTTCTATTTTGGCTCTCAAGGTCTTGGCAACTATTTCCGAAAAGTGTTCCACAAAGGATACACCTTGCTGCCCAACTCACGTGTGAATACCGCATTGGAGCGCGGCGATTTCAGCGGAAAAGGAACCAACAGCGAAATTGTGAAATCCTTGTATCCAGAGTTTGAAGAAATCCTACACGGCCTTGTTACGCACGTCGAAAACGAGGGCGCTAAGTATGTGGTGGCACAGGAAATGATGAAGCGCTATTTCCGCCTGATGCTGATGCGCGAGCTATCCGAAGCCGTAAACATGGAAAAGGAAGACCTCAACCTGCTGTTTGTGGACGACTTTCACCAACTCATTTCTGACGTAGTCACCAACGAGCCCGCGCCTTTCATCTACGAGCGCATCGGTCAGCGTATTCGCCATTTGATGATAGACGAGTTTCAGGACACCTCCATCACGCAGTGGCGCAATTTCCTGCCGCTGGTTACAGATGTGCTGTCAACAGGAGGTTTTGCCATGCTGGTGGGCGACGGAAAGCAAGCCATTTACCGTTGGCGCGGCGGCGAGGTAGAGCAATTTTCGCGTTTGCCTGAAGTGTATCCGCCCGACAACACAAGCCTTACAGCCACCCGAGAACAAGTGCTGCGCGCACATCACCAGGCTACTACGCTCGATTCAAATTTCCGCTCTGACAAGGTGATTGTGGAATTCAACAACGCCCTCTACCCTGTTCTCAAACAGTACTTGCACGAAGAACACCAAAACATCTTTGAAGGCTGCGAACAGAAAGTCGTGAAAAATGAGGGAACCGGCCTTGTAACGCTTGACTTTGTGGAGGGAAGCAAAAACGACGAAAAGCATCCTGAATACCTGCGGCTTACCCTGCAATACATCAAAGAAGCCGAGGAAGACGGTTACCAACCGCGGGATATCGCCGTGCTGCTCCGCAACCGAAAGAACCAGAGCATCGTGGCACAACATCTCCGCAAGGAAGGATACGAGGTGATTTCTGAATCGAGTCTGCTAGTAGAGAATGACGTGGTAGTTTCAACGATTGTGGGAGCCATGCGCCACCTCGCCGACCCGCTGAACCCTCAGCACGCCATGGCTCTGCTGCTTGTGCTGGCCGATGAGTACCTGGAGCCTGAAAATCGCCACGCTGTGATGCAGCGCTTTATCCGGCGCGATACCGATAACCCCAAAATCCTGATGGCGGATATCAACGGTTTTCTGGCGCACATCCAACTACCAAAGCTCCAATCCTACATGTTGAGGCAAAGCCTCTTCGATATGTGCCAAACCATACTACGAAACCTCAAGCTGGAGCCGAAATGCGGACCTCAGTGGTCGTTTTTCGCGCAACACGTGCTCGACTTTGCGGCCGCGAAAGGAAACGATTTACCTGCTTTTCTCACGTGGTGGGACAAAGTGCGCGAGCAAAAATCCATCAGCCTGTCCGAAGATGTAAACGCCATCCGCATTACCAGTATTCACAAATCCAAAGGACTGCAATACAAGGTGGTTATCATGCCCTTTACCGACTGGGCATTCAGCATGAACAACGCCGAATACTGGGCTCATACCCCCGAAGAATTGCATTCTTTCACAGGCGGCGAATTACCTCCCGTGATGCTCACTGGCTACAGCGCTAAACTGGAGGGCTCGGTGCTTCAGGAGCAAATGGAAGAGGAGCAATCGCGCCAGCGACTGGACAACCTCAACCTTTTGTACGTGGGCACTACCCGCGCGGAGGAGCGTTTGCACATTATCAGCCATAGCAAGAAAGCCAATGGCACCCCCAAAAACATAGCCGAGTGGTTGACGGCGGCCGTTCCGCAACTCGGCTACAGCGATGAAGGCGTGGTGATTGGTGCGCGGAATAAGCCCGGGATAAAAGAGCTCCCATCGGAAAGCAGCAATGTGGTTCCGGTTTGTGCCTCTTCGGATTGGCGCGAGAAGCTCAAGATCAGCTTTGAGTCGGGTGAATTGTCAGAAGGGCAATTTTCAGGAAACGCCCGTCAGATGGGTAGCCTGTGCCACCGTGTGCTGGCGGAAATGGAATCGGAGCACGACCTCAACGAGGTATTGGCACATTTTGAAAGCAGCGGCATTGCCAACGCAGAAGTCACGACCCTCCTCCGCGCACAGGTGGAGCAATTACTGGAGCTTCCCGAAGCCCGAAAATGGTTTCAGCATCCGGAGCACACCCTCTCCGAGCACCCTGTGTTGCTTCCCGACGGCAGCACGCTGCGGCCCGATAAGGTAATTCTCAAAGACAATCACGCTACCATCGTGGATTTCAAAACAGGTAGTTTCCGTCCGGAGCACGAAAAACAACTCACGCAATATGGCACCGTGCTCAATCAAATGGGTTATCACTGCACTTTACACCTGGCTTACCTCGACCCCGCAGAAATCAGAACCGTTGAAATGCAACGCAGTTAAACATGTCAACACCTCTCATAGAATGGCACGCCCTGGCCTTTTCTGAACTTTCGCTGCAAGACTGGCACGATATGCTCCGCTTGCGCATTGACGTGTTTGTGGTAGAGCAGAACTGCCCTTATCCCGAACTGGATGGTAAAGACCCCTACTGTGTCCACGTTTTCGGGAAATCCCAAGGCCGCGTGGTGGCGGTAACGCGTATCGTTCCACCCGGCTTAAGTTACCCCGAAGTGGCAATTGGAAGAGTGGCCGTTTCGGAAGAATACCGAAAGTATGGGATTGGAAGAGGCTTGATGCTGCAATCATTGCGAGAAGTACAAAATCGCTTTGGCAAGGTTCCTGTTCGTATTTCGGCGCAAACCTACCTGCGTGATTTTTATGGCTCGCTAGGCTTTGAAGAAACCGGCAAGTCCTATCTGGAGGACGGCATTCCTCACATTGAAATGCTCCTTCCACAGCTAAGCTCAAGCAACTGAAAACGCCTATATTGCGCGCATCGAACGGCCGTGGCACAGGCCTTGTTAAGTATTTGTTAATCTAAACCCATTACCCAAACCATGCACTACATTTGTGAAGCACAATTAAAACGACAACCATGAAAAAGGCACTTTTTATCCTCGGTATTTTCCTCACAGCAACTTTGGGTCTTCAGGCTCAGGCGGTAAACGCCGGTCCCGTAATTGAATTCGACAAAGAAGTTCACGACTACGGCGAAATTGAGCAGCACGGAAACGGCGTATGTGAGTTTACCCTCACCAACACCGGAAACGAGCCTCTCATCATTTCTCAAGCCAAAGGATCTTGCGGATGTACCGTTCCTTCTTACGACAAGGAGCCCATCATGCCGGGTGCTACCTCTGTAATCAAGGTAAAGTACGACACCAAGCGTGTAGGCCCGATTAACAAAGCGGTTACTATCACCTCTAATGCCACCAACTCACCGTCAAAGGTGATTCGCATCAAAGGAACCGTGCTCGCTGCTGAGTCTGGCGCTACCTCTCCTGTAATGGAGCGTTCTGCCGTGGCTCCTGTAGCTGAGTAATTCTACAACGATACTTCAACGAAACTGCCTTCTGCAAAGGGGGCAGTTTTTTTGTTTTCAGTTTCCAGCATTCGCTCTATATCTACATCCCGTACCTTTACCGCATGAAGTGGCTGAACTGGCTTTTCATTTTTCCGGTGCGCGTGTATCAGTACACCCTCTCTCCCCTGCTCGGAAATACATGCAGGCACCAGCCCTCGTGCTCGCAATACACCATTGAGGCCATTCAGATATGGGGGCCTTTCAAAGGAATTTGGCTGGGAATGAAACGCATTGCTAAATGTCACCCATGGGGCACGCATGGCTATGATCCGGTTCCACCGCGAACGGAAAACAAGGATTAAGTGTTCGTTACCTTAGCACCGCGATGAACCACCTACTTCGTCATACGGTTGCTCTTACTCAACGCGGTGGTCTGCCGGCCGTTTTGATAACTGCGTTGTTTCTGAGGTTGCTTTTTGTACTTGTGACAAATGATGCCCAACGCTGGTTCACCGACTCGAGCCATTATTACCTCCTGGGCATGAACTGGCTGAAACACGGACAATTCACCATGTTTATGGAGGCCGGATTTCCTGAAAGTATCCGCTTGCCCGGCTATCCGCTCTTTTTGGCCCTGATTGGAGAAACACTGGCTTACCCCATTGTGATTTTGGTTCAATGTGCAGCATCCACGACAACGGTTGCGGTGCTCTTTCACCTCGGCCTGCGAACAGGCATACTGCGGGTATGGGCTCTGGCAGCCGCGTGGTTGTTGGCTTTAATGCCTTTGGATATCATGCTCGCCGGAACCTACCTGAGCGAGACCCTTTTCAACCTATGCTTTTACGGCGGGCTGCTTTCACTTCTCTCTCCTCGAAAAGGATGGATATTGGCCGGAGGCACGTTACTAGGCATGGCTGCACTTACCCGCGGACAAGGTTTGTGGCTGGTGATTCCTGCCTTACTGCTTGCGCACAAGTTGGTCGGACGAAAAGCATTACTGGCTCTGGCTCCCTTTGCCGTGCTCGTGTTGATATGGATGATTCGCAACGAGCAGATTTTTGACCGCTGGTTTGTAACGGATGCTGCCACAGTAGTGGCTCTGCATTACAGTGTACCTGCAACATTGGCCAAGGCCGAAGGAAACGAAGCGCAGAAACACTTCCAAACTTATCGTAGCTGGAGTGAGGGCACCGATTGGTCGAATGCGGAGGAAGTAAACGAATACATGACCAAGGCGCGCAGTAAGATTTACAGGGTAATCGGGAAACATCCTGTTTCATTTGCACAGGTTTGGGTAAAAAACGCAGCGGGCATTTTACTGGCTCCCGGCCGGGGAATGACCGCGCATTACTTTTCGCAAACCCCGGTTCAGTGGGCTGTATTGGGCGTATCTGCCGCCATGACCCTCTTGCTTATAGCAGGAACATTCGGGGCCCTGGCGGTTTCTCTTGTTCAACCCAGAATGGCCACGCTGGTGTGGTTGATGATGATTGCCATTGTTATTGGCAGTGCAGCTTTTTCGGCCGTTGACGCGCGTTTCAAAAGT
>SKUL01000350.1 GCA_007129985.1 Flavobacteriales bacterium | reverse complement strand
GATTTCATCCGTTTTGGGATTCGAGATTGGAGAGCGCCACCTGCAGCGACTCCATAATGCCGTGGCTGGGGTGCGAATCGTCATGGTGCATCAGAAACTCGCGCACAGCCTCTTCGGCGGGCTCCAGCTCTGCGGGCTCCAGTTGCACGTCCATGGCCTCCACGATGGTAAGCACTTCAAAGGCCTCTTCAAAATCACCTTCGGCGGCGATGGCGCAGAGTAGCGGAAGTTTGTCAACCGGCATAATACCGCTGTTCCAGAATGAAGCCAGAATGGTTTTCCGCACGGGAAGGTATTTGGGATTTTCGAGGGCATCCACGAGCGCCTGCGCTGCTTTTCGGTTTTTGAGCTGATAGAGCACGGAGGTTACAGCTTCCCGGGCATCCTCAGAGCCGTTGAGCAAAACTTCCAACAGCGGAAAAATAGCCTGGTCGTCGCCGCTGTCCGACAGCTCTTTTACCGCCGCCATCACCTCTTCATCGCTCGCCGAGAACAAGTTTCGCAGCACCTTGGCGTAGGCCGCCTGAGCCGATTTGTCTTTTGCGCTCATGTGTAATTCCTTTCTCCAAAAATATCACTTCCCACTCTAACCATGGTGCTTCCTTCATGCTGAGCCAGCAGAAAATCGGCACTCATACCCATGCTGATTTCGCGAAAAGCTTCATTTCCGCACATCACGCCTTGTTTCAATTGCTCAAAAATGCCGCGCAATTTTCTGAACTCCTCCCGAATCAGGGCTTCGTCGTCGGTAAAAGTTGCCATGCCCATCACTCCGCAGATTTCCACGTTTTTCACGGCATCCATCGAGCCATCGGTAAGAAAGGACGGCACGGGTTCCTTAAGGCCGTATTTAGAATCTTCGCGTGCAATATGGTATTGCAGCAAAACGGGAATGGTCCTGTTGTGATGCGCTGCTTCCTTGTTAATTTCTTTCAGCAGCCGAAAAGAATCAACCGAATGAACAAGGTGTACAAAAGGCGCAATGAATTTCACCTTGTTGCGCTGCAAATGGCCTATGATGTGCCATTGTATGTCTTTGGGAAGTTCCTCAAACTTAGCGGCCATTTCCTGTGCACGATTTTCTCCAAACACGCGCTGGCCGGCGTTATAGGCCTCCATTATCTCATCGCTGGAGCGGGTTTTGGAAACAGCAACCAGCGTTACGCCCGGCAGCAGTTGCTCGCGAATGTTTTGTAGCCTACTTGCTATCATCTCTTTCGAGCTTCTCGAGTGCGCCGTTTCGGAGAATCGGAATGATATCCGTTTGGTTGGGCGTGAGGCAGTACTTGATGTCTTCGTTCAGGTTGAGCCTTTTGAGTCTGCGTCGGTGAGAGCTGTGCTTGAGGAAAGAGAAATAGTTATCGCGGGCACTTTGGTAGAGGAACATGGCCGAGATGGTAGAGTCCTCGTCGGATTTGAATTTGTTGGTCGCGAGCAGCCCTTCGGTGATGGCGCCGGCACAAACGGTGTCCTCAAGGTTAAATTTATCCTTCCAGCCCGAGCAGAGCAGCAACACATTTCTATCCTGCTCGATGAGCCATTGAATGATGGCGTCGAGATTCACCAGCGCTCCTACCACCACTGTGTGTGTTTTGCTGGCGAGGTTGATGGCGCGGGTACCGTTGGTGGTGGTGAGCACGAGGGTTTTGCCTTTGAAGGCTTTGTTCATGTAGCTGAAGGGAGAGTTGCCAAAAGCAAAGCCCTCCACGATTTCGCCGTTTCGCTCGGCACCCACGATGTAGCCTTTTCGGCGGTACTCAAAAGCCTCCTCGAGGGTGGAAACGGGAATGATTTTCTTCACCCCGAAATCCAGACCCGTACAGATGGCCGTGGTGGCACGCAATACGTCAATGGCCACCACAATGTCGAAGTCCCACTGGTACAACTCAAACTGCTTGGGCGAAGGACAAACCTCCACCCGCTTTTTGTCCGGAAAATCGTCTTTCATCATGGCTTTTGGTAAAATGGAATTTTCACCACGTGGGCTTTCAAAAACTTGTTTCGCACCACCACGTTGATTTCGGTTCCGGGTGAAGCGAGGTGAGCAGGCACATACCCCATTCCGATGGCTTTTTTGAGCGACGGGCTCATGGTTCCGCTGGTTACGCGTCCTACTATGTTTTCGTCGGCATCGGCAATTTCGTAGTCTTTCCGGGCAATTCCTCTGTCAACCAGCTCAAAACCCACCAGTTTATTCTCCACACCGTTTTCCTTTTGCTTGAGGAGCGCCTCGGAGTTGATGAAAGTTTTGGTGAATTTGGTAATCCAACCGAGACCGGCTTCAAGCGGTGAGGTTGCATCGTCAATGTCATTTCCGTAGAGGCAAAAACCCATTTCCAAACGGAGCGTGTCGCGCGCGGCAAGTCCGGTAGGCTGGGCTCCGGCTTTGATAACTGCATCCCACAGTGCTTCGGCCTGATTGGGTTTCACGTACAGCTCAAAACCACCGGCACCCGTGTATCCCGTGGCGGAGATGATAACGTTGCTCAAGCCGGCAAATTCGCCCATAACAAATGTGTAGTAACCCATCGAGGCGAGGTCAACCTCTGTCAGTGGCTGCAAAGCCTTCACAGCATCCGGACCCTGAACCGCAAGCAGGGCATAGTCGTCCGACTCGTTGGTGAGCACCGCGCCTGTGTCGTTGTGGCGATTAATCCACTCCCAGTCTTTGTCAATGTTGGCGCCGTTTACCACCAGAAAATACTCTTCCTCGCTGATTCGGTACACGAGCAAATCATCTACAATGCCGCCCATGTCATTCGGAAAGCAAGAGTACTGCACCTTGCCGTCGAAAAGTTTGGAGGCATCGTTGGAGCAAACCTTTTGGATAAGATCCAGCGCCCCGGGACCCTTCACGCGAAATTCGCCCATGTGAGAAACGTCGAATACGCCGAGTTTTTCGCGCACAGCGAGGTGTTCTTCGGTTACGCCGGCATATTGCACAGGCATTTCGAATCCGGCAAAAGGAACCATTTTGGCACCGAGTGCCACATGTTTATGGTAGAGAGGAGTTTTTTTCATGTTGAGTGATGATATAACAGGAATAATTGCCTTTCGGCGATGCGCTGCAAAAGTAGCACAATGGAGCAAAAGACCCCGAATCAATCAGCGTGGGCAGCGTCGTCTGAACCGGCCAGCGCAATGCGGAAGCACAGGTTCACCAGGTATAGCCCCGAGCTGAGTTCGTCAAAATCGAGTTCTATTTTCTGGCGGGATTTCAGCGCCATGGTGATGATGCCCAAACCTGCTCCGCCTTTGTCCGAAATCATTCCATTGGTCATCGTTTCGAGGTACCTCGTTTTGAGTTGGGCGTTGTTCAGGTCGTTGATTTGGTCAATGCGGTTTTGGAGAATCAGGCGCGCGTTTTCATCGGCGAGGTTCATTACCCTAATGGCGTAGTACTTGTCAGACCGTGTGACAATGATACCCGCAATTTCATCCTCTATCACTGTTTTGTAGGAGTGGTGACGCACGTTTTGCAGGCTTTCAATCAGAATGCTGAAAATGCGCTTGATGATGTTTCTGGAAGGCTCGTGTCGCTCCAGTATTTGCTCCACCTTGTTGGACAGAATAAAAGTGAGGCTTTGGTCAAGCGTACCGAAGTAGGAAAGAAGTATCAACTCACCGGATTGCCGATAGCCCTCGTAGCGTTTGTTGAATAACGCTTCGCAGTTTGCCTTGATTTGTTCCGGTCTGGCGGTCATGTGCTGAATTGCTGCCGCCTAAATTAAAGAAAGATTTGAAAAAAAGAAGATTCCGAAAACTCTCTTCGGTAATTGCCCCGTCATGCTCCTCGCTAGAATTTGGCGCAAGGAATAAGTCGCTGGCGGGTTTTCTTCTTCTTTCGGCGACTGGCAAATTGAGAAACCAGTGACACCTCGTGCGACCCTCCTGTATTTACAGCGAGATTGCTGATGGTAATGTCGTACGAATAGCCGATGTAGATGTTTTTCACCTCAACGCCGAGCATCAAGGCAAGGGCATCATGGTTGACGTAGTTGGTGGTTTGCTTCACACCGGGAAGTCCGCGGTACCACACCCCAAAGGTGATGGGCTCGTATTCGTAATACACGCCCACATCTAGTTGGTCGTAGTCGCCCTGCGAACGGTAGTGAAAGGCTGTAACGATGTGCTGCTTCGGACTGTTGTAGTTGCGCTCATTAACACGCATGCGCCAACCCCCGTGAACAGAGTAGCGGATGGGAACACGGCTTTCCTGCTGAAGGAGGCTCTCATTGGGTCGGTTCAGGTGGTGGGCACTCACACCAAACCACAGTTTTTCAGAATACAACAACATCCCCGAACCAAAGTCGGGGTAGAATGCATTTTGACCGGAGAATTGAATGATGTCGGGGTCAATGGTTGAGCCGGCGTTGTTTCGTAAGAGTTGGTCACCAAAAGTGAGGCGGTTAAAATCCAAACTGCGCTGCGATACCGAGGCGTGGATGGCCGGCCTGAACGACCATTTTCTGTTGAGCTGGACCTCGTAGGCATATTGCAAGCCAATGTTGGTGTGGGTCATGGCTCCGCTTCCTGCTCTGTCGTGGGTCACCATTACGCCAATACCGCTATTGATGCCGCTGAAAAACTGGTCGAAGGCCACGTTGTGGGTCACAAAAGCTCCGGGAATGGAAGGCCACTGGTGGCGGTAATTCATGGCAACCCTGCTCTGCGCCGTAGAGCCCGCAAAAGCTGGATTCAGGTAGGTTGGTGCTGCATAAAACTGGGTAAAGTGGGCATCCTGGGCCGAAGTGAGGCCCGCCAGCAGCAAACCAAGCAGAAGTGCGATATGTGCTTTAATACTCATTGGAACTCTGTCCGTGAATGGGTGTGAGGGTAAAATCGCGGATTACCTCCGTGATTTGTTCTCTCCACTCCCCTTCATACTGCATTTCGAGCTCCAGGGTTTCAAAATCCAGGGCATTCATTTCAACGCGGTACCTCGTTGACGGATTCAGCACCATCAGATATCTACCGGTTTGTGCATTCGACACAAAAATCATCGGCTCGGCGCCTGCTTCATCTTGCTGATAAACATGTATTTCTGCGCGCAAAGGATTATTTTGATTATCGCGCATAACGCCTTGCACCAGAATTTTGGGGTCGGGAGCACCAAAAACTACGCGATAGATGTCGTGCCCTCCGTAGCCACCTGCCTTGTTGGTTGAGTAATAACCGGATTTACCGCTTGCATCGGTAACGAGGTAGATGTCGTCATACACCGTATTGATGGGGAAACCCAAACTCTCCGGGTTCTCAAAAAGCCCCGTTTGCGGATTGTAGGCAGCCCTGAAGATGTCGTATCCACCAATGCTGTTGTGTGAGGTGGATGAGAAATACAGGTATTTACCGTCGGGCGATACGAACGGGCCGTCTTCATGACCACTTGTGTTGATGGAGG
>SKUL01000204.1 GCA_007129985.1 Flavobacteriales bacterium | reverse complement strand
TTAATCTCAAAACGCGAAACGAAATATTCTGGTCGAATAGGATTTTCATCATGCTACTCTTGTTCTACCCTCTCGGTCAGCAGCATAAGCCAAACAAGCCCTTATATCCCTGTCTGTCAATTCCGGAAAATCAGCAATAATCTCAGCAAAACTCATTCCCGAAGCGAGCCAGCCCAATACATCATCTACTGATATCCTTGTATCTCTTACGCATGGCCGGCCGAAGCGAACCTCAGAACGAATACGAATGATTTGCTGATACTCCCTCATGGTGGATTGAAATTAGGTTTACGTCTTGTCGATAGCAATGAGCGCATTCAAAAGCGCCCTTTCACAAATATCGTAAAAATACGTCAAAGAAATCGTTGTGGAGATGTTGAATAAACTCTCTTCAACGGGCGGTGCCATGGATTAAAGAATCTCCAATAATTCCCACATAGAGTTCAAATCGTCGTTCTATCCTCTTCAAATTCCCGTAATTTTGGAGCGTGGATTATTTAAACGAACTCAACGAATCGCAGCGAGCCGCAGTGCTGCATACCGAAGGCCCCAGCATGGTGATTGCCGGCGCAGGTTCCGGAAAAACCCGCGTGCTTACCTACAAAATTGCCCACCTTATTCAACAAGGGGTTGACCCCTTCAACATCCTCGCACTGACCTTTACCAACAAGGCGGCACGCGAGATGAAAGAGCGTATCGGGCAAATAATTGGCGAGGCCGAAGCGCGAAATATCTGGATGGGAACCTTTCACTCGGTGTTTGCACGAATCCTTCGCTTTGAAGCCGAAAAACTGGGCTATCCCTCCAATTTCACCATTTACGATACCGCCGACAGCAAAAGCCTGCTCAAGTCTATCATCAAAGACATGCAGCTCGACGATAAAATATACAAACCCGGTCTGGTGCTGGGCCGTATTTCGGCTGCCAAAAACAACCTTATCTCACCGCAGGCATACAAAGAAAACAGCGATGTGGCAGGCGAAGACCACCTGAGCGGACGTCCCAAGCTGGCCGACATCTACCACGCATACGCCGTGCGCTGCTACCGCGCCGGAGCAATGGATTTCGACGACCTGCTCTACAACACCAACGTGCTGCTGCGCGACTACCCCGATGTGCTTCACAAATACCAACACAAGTATAACCACATTCTGGTGGACGAGTACCAGGATACCAACTACTCGCAGTACCTCATTGTAAAGAAACTGGCGGCACTCAACGAAAACCTCTGTGTGGTGGGCGACGACGCGCAGAGCATCTACGCTTTTCGAGGGGCGGATATCTACAACATCCTCAACTTCAAGAAAGACTACCCCGATTACAAGCTGTTTAAGCTGGAGCAAAACTACCGCTCAACGCAAACCATTGTAAACGCCGCCAACAGCATCATCGACAAAAACAAAAACCAGATCAAAAAGAAGGTTTGGACCGAAAACGAAGAGGGCGCCGCCATAGAGGTGAAGTGCTGCGTATCTGATTCGGAAGAGGGTTTTATGGTGGCCAACTCCATCTTTGACACGCAAATGAGCGAGCAGGCCCTCTATTCTGATTTCGCCATTCTTTACCGAACCAATGCGCAGTCGCGAAGTATGGAGGAAGCCCTGCGCAAGCTGAACATCCCCTACCGCATATACGGCGGACTTTCGTTTTACCAGCGCAAGGAAATCAAAGACTTACTGGCCTATTTCAGACTTACCGCCAACCCCAATGACGAGGAAGCCCTGAAACGCATCATCAACTACCCCGCCCGGGGAATTGGCGCTACCACCGTTGACCGCATTGTGGCCGCCGCGCTCGAAAACAACGTGGCACTTTGGGATATAGTAACCGAACCTCAGCAATTTAACATCTCGCTTCGCTCCAACATCGCCCAGCAAATTCAGGGCTTTGTTTCGATGATTCGCGGATTCAGAAACCAACTGGCTACGGCAAGCGCCTACGACTTGGGGCATCTTATCGCTTCAAGCTCAGGTTTGTTGCGCGATTTACACGCCGATAAAACCCCCGAGGGTGTGAGCCGCTACGAGAACATACAGGAATTGCTGAACGGACTGAAAAACTTTACCGAGCAAGCCATTGCCGACGGGCGCGAATCGCACACCCTGAGTGACTTTTTGATTGACGTTGCCCTCCTCACCGATGCCGACCAGCAGGACGACGACAACAACAAGGTTACGCTGATGACCATTCACGCGGCCAAGGGACTGGAATTTCCGTACATCTACGTGGTGGGAATGGAAGAAAACCTGTTTCCGTCGCAAATGGCGCTCGAAAGCCGCTCCGGACTCGAAGAAGAACGACGACTTTTTTACGTAGCCCTTACCCGCGCCGAAAAACGAGCCATGCTTTCGTACGCGCTGTCGCGATACAAATGGGGAAACCTGCAGCGTTGCGAGCCGAGTCGCTTTATTGACGACATTGACGAGAAATACCTCAACCTGCCGCCCAAACAGCAGTCGAGCTTTGCCCACAGCGAAACACGTTCGGCCTTTGGCACCAAATACCGGCCGCGCACATCACCCGAAGCCGAGCAACCCAAATCCTTTGAACCACGCAAAAACCTCAAAAAAGTGCAGTCGAACATGGCTTCAGCTCCGGGCGACAACGCACTTGGCTTGGCGCTGGCCGTTGGCGACGAAGTAGAACACGAGCGTTTTGGTAAGGGAAAGGTGCTGCAACTGGAAGGAAAATCTCCCGACACCAAGGCCACCGTGTTTTTTCCGGCAGTGGGCCAGAAGCAACTTTTGTTGCGCTTCGCACGGTTGAGACTGCTCAACTGACCCCAATCAGAATCATTACCTTTGGCCCGTTAAAATCAATACATGGAATACAATTCACAACGACCCGACCTGGTGATTCCCGAATACGGAAGGAACATCCAGAACATGGTCAACCACATTAAAACCATCGAAGACCGCGAGGAGCGCAACCGCGCCGTAGAATCAGTGCTGAAAATGATGGGGCAGCTTTTTCCCTACTTGCGCGATATGGACGACTTCAAGCACAAGCTTTGGGATCATCTTCACATCATGTCAGATTTTGAGTTGGACGTGGACAGCCCTTACGAGAAGCCCTCGCCCGAAACCTTCAAAACCAAGCCCAACCACATGGCTTATCCGCAAGGCGACATCCGCTACGGGCACTACGGAAAAACCATTGAACGGCTCATTGAATCAGTATCAGCTGAAGAAGACGACGAGAAACGCGAAAAACAAATGTGGAGCCTCGCCAACCTGATGAAAAAAACCTATCTGGCATGGAACCGCGATACCGTGAAAGATGAGGTGATTGCCAATCAACTGAAAGAAATGTCGAAAGGCAAACTCGTGCTGGACGACCCTTCCAAACTTCAGCCTACCGCCGAATTGCTCAAGAACCTGCCGGCAATAACCACCTCGAGCAGCGGCTCAAAAAGGAAAAAAGGAAAAAGTAACCGCCGTAAAAAACGCTAATGGGATCTTTCTTGATTGAAGGCGGACGACAACTCCGCGGAGAGCTCGTTCCACAGGGAGCCAAAAACGAAGTACTGCAAATTCTTTGCGCGGTACTACTCACCCCCGAAGAGGTTGAAATTTCAAACATCCCCGACATTGTGGATGTAAACCGACTCATTGATTTGCTGCGCGATATGGGCGTGAAGGTGAATCGCGTGAGCGGCGACACCTACCGCTTTCAGGCAGATGATGTGGACCTCGAATACCTTCTCTCAGAAAAGTACAAGAAAAAAGGCGCGGGCTTGCGCGGGTCTATCATGCTGGTTGGCCCAACCCTGGCGCGCTTTGGCAAGGGCTACATTCCCAAGCCGGGTGGCGATAAAATCGGAAGGCGACGACTGGACACGCACTTTATCGGCTTTGAAAAGCTGGGCGCGAAGTTTACCTACAATGCCGAGGAAGAGTTTTTCAGTGTTTCGGGCGAGGACTTGAAAGGCACCTATATGCTGCTCGACGAGCCGTCGGTTACCGGAACGGCCAACATCATTATGGCCGCCGTTATGGCCGAAGGCACCACCACCATTTACCACGCTGCCTGCGAACCGTATATCCAGCAGTTGTGCCAGATGCTCAACAGCATGGGGGCCAAGATTCGCGGTGCAGGCTCCAACCTGATTGAGATTGAAGGGGTGGAATACCTCGGCGGCTGCACACACCGATGCTTGCCCGACATGATTGAAATCGGTAGTTTTATCGGTCTGGCCGCGATGACACAGAGCGAAATCACCATTAAAGACGTGGCCTATCCAAAGCTGGGCGTGATTCCCGCCGTGTTTCGCAGGTTGGGAATCCAAATGGAACTTCGGGGTGATGACCTCTACATTCCGGCGCAGGAATCCTATACCATTGACAGTTTTATTGACGGCTCCATTCTCACCATTTACGACCACCCATGGCCGGGCTTTACCCCCGATTTGCTCAGCATAGTGCTGGTGGTTGCCACCCAGGCCAGAGGCAGTGTGCTTATTCACCAGAAAATGTTTGAGAGCCGCCTCTTTTTTGTGGACAAACTCATTGACATGGGCGCACAAATCATTCTCTGCGACCCACACCGCGCCACCGTAATTGGGTTGAACCGCCAGTACTCGCTCAAGGGTATCAGCATGACCTCGCCCGATATCCGTGCGGGGGTGTCATTGCTGATTGCGGCGCTCTCGGCGCGCGGCAACAGCACCATTCACAACATTGAACAAATTGACAGAGGCTACCAACACATTGACCAACGACTCAACGCAATTGGTGCAAGTATTCAGCGTTTGGGCTGAGTATTGGCTTTCCAAAGCAAAGTGGAATAATGTTTGCGTAGCCCCTTGCCTTAACAACGAACTAAACGTAAATTGGCTCAAATTTTTGCAACATGAAGAATACAGGAATTTTCGCATTGGTTTTGATGATTGGCGCATGGCTTTTCACCACCACAGCAATGGCACAGAGTGCCGTTACACCCACCGGAAAGGTTGGTCTTAACATTGGCGACACTGCGCCTGAACTCGCCTTTAATAACCCCGATGGCAAAGAAATCAAGCTGTCGCAACTCAAAGGTAACGTGGTGCTGATTGACTTCTGGGCCTCGTGGTGCGGACCCTGCCGGCGCGAAAACCCCAATGTGGTTGCGGCTTATGAAAAGTACTCGAAGGCAAAGTTCAAAGACGCCAAAGGATTTGAAGTGCTCGGTGTATCGCTCGATAAAAACCACGCCAGTTGGGTAAAAGCCATTGAACAGGACAACCTTCACTGGCCTCACCACATGAGTGATTTGGGCGGTTGGAGTTCAGCACCTGCGGCCGTTTATCAGGTGCGCAGTATTCCTGCCAGCTTTTTGGTGGATGCCAACGGTGTGATTATCGCAAAGAACCTCCGCGGACAAACGCTGCACCTCGAACTGGATAAGCTGGTAAAGAAATTATAAACTGCTTTTTGGCAGTTCTGAAAGCGGGTTAGAAACAGCCCGCTTTTTTTTGGTGGTTTT
>SKUL01000222.1 GCA_007129985.1 Flavobacteriales bacterium | reverse complement strand
GTTCCCCAATCCGAACAACGGTGAGTTTACCATTAACTACACCGGTGATGCCGGTCTGGTACAAGTGGATGTACTCGATATTAGCGGCAAAACCGTTTATGGTGAGCAGGTTCAGTTGAACCCTAACACAGTAATGGAAATCAATTTGGGCGATGATGCCAGAGGAATGTACTTTGTGCGTATGCTTATGAACGATGAAGTAAGTGTATTGAAAGTGGTGGTGCAGTAATTGCCAGCCAAACTCATCTTTTAAGAGTCCCGGTGCGAAAGTGCCGGGACTTTTTTCGTTATGATAACTATATGATGCAGCGAGAATAGGGCTAATCATCCTTTGAAGGAGCTACTTGATTATATGAGATAGTGGCTCTTTAAGACGAATATCCTGCCTTGAACACATCATTAAAGAATAACCGCGCGTTACGGGAGCCCACCAAAAAAGGCCGGAGTTTGAAACCCCGGCCTTTCATTTCTTTCTAGCAGCGATACTTAGACTCCTTCCTGCTGAAGTTTAATCAGGTTGAGCGCAGATCCGGCGCGAAACCAGCCAATTTGCTGCTTGTTGTAGGTGTGATTTGTGGTTATCACATCCTTCGCGCCGTCGCTGTGCACAAACTCAATGTTGATGGGTTTACCCTCAGCAAACTGATCCAAATCGAGGAAGTTGATTACATCGTCCTCGCGGATTTTGTCGTAATCTGCTTCGTTGGCAAAGGTGAGGGCCAGCATGCCTTGCTTTTTCAGGTTGGTTTCGTGAATCCGTGCAAACGACTTCACCAAAACAGCCCGTACGCCGAGATGACGAGGTTGCATGGCCGCATGTTCACGAGACGACCCTTCACCGTAATTGCTATCTCCTACTACAATGGTAGGCACACCCGCAGCTTTGTACTGCCGCTGAATGGCAGGCACTTCACCTTCCTCGCCGGTATTCATATTGCGAACTACACCCGCCACATCGGTAAAGGCGTTGACAGCTCCGGTAAGGGTGTTGTTGGCGATGTTGTCCAAATGTCCGCGGTAACGCAACCACGGTCCCGCCATTGAAATGTGGTCAGTGGTACATTTGCCCTTTGCTTTGATGAGCAATCGGGCGTTGGTGATGTTTTTCCCGTCCCATGGCTCAAACGCTGCTAAGAGCTGAAGACGCTCAGAATCATCTTTTACAACCACCTCAACCCCGCTTCCATCTTCGGCGGGAGCCTGGTAGCCGGCATCTTCCACGTCGAAGCCTTTTTCAGGAAGTTCAATTCCGGTGGGTGCTTCAAGCAATACTTCCTCGCCGTTTTCATTGATGAGTTTGTCGGTAACGGGGTTGAATCCCAGATCACCGGCAATGGCAATGGCGGTTACTACTTCGGGCGAGCCTACAAATGCGTGGGTGTTGGGGTTTCCGTCCGCTCGTTTCGAGAAGTTTCGGTTAAAGGAGTGAACAATGGTGTTTTTTTCCTGCTTGTTAGCACCGGCACGGTCCCACTGACCGATGCAAGGCCCGCAGGCATTGGCCAAAACCACTCCTCCAATTTCATCAAAAATATCCAGCAAGCCATCGCGCTGAGCGGTATAGCGAACCTGCTCCGAGCCCGGGGTGATGGTGAATTCTGATTTTACTTTCAGGTTTTTCTTTCCGGCCTGCTTCGCAACCGAAGCCGCGCGTGTTAGGTCTTCATAAGAAGAGTTGGTACACGAACCAATCAAACCAACCTCAACCTTGGTTGGCCAGCCGTTTTTCTCCGCTTCTTCTCTCACTTTGGAGAGGGGAGTAGCCAGGTCGGGAGTAAACGGCCCGTTCAGGTGGGGCTCCAATTCTGACAAGTTGATCTCAATAAGTTGGTCAAAGTACTTTTCCGGATTGGCATATACTTCTGCATCTGCTGTGAGGTGCTCGCGAATTCCGTTGGCGAGTTCGGCAACATCAGCACGACCGGTAGCACGGAGGTATCGCTCCATAGATTCGTCGTAACCAAAAGTAGAGGTGGTCGCTCCGATTTCAGCACCCATGTTGCAAATCGTTCCTTTTCCGGTGCAGGAAAGCGATTCTGCCCCTTCGCCAAAGTATTCAACGATGCAGCCTGTTCCACCTTTTACCGTGAGGATTCCGGCTACTTTCAAAATCACATCTTTCGCAGAGGTCCATCCGTTGAGCTTGCCGGTGAGTTTCACACCAATCAGCTTGGGGAATTTGAGTTCCCAGGGCATACCGGCCATTACGTCCACAGCGTCAGCACCACCTACTCCGATGGCCACCATACCCAAACCACCGGCATTTACGGTGTGCGAGTCGGTACCAATCATCATTCCGCCGGGAAAGGCGTAGTTTTCGAGTACAACCTGGTGAATAATTCCGGCACCCGGCTTCCAGAAACCGATGCCGTATTTATTGGATACGGAAGAGAGGAAGTTGAATACCTCGTTGTTTTTGTTGATGGAATCCTGAAGGTCTTTGTCAGCACCCACGCGCGCAAGGATGAGGTGATCACAGTGTACCGTTGAAGGTACCGCTGCTTTTTTGCGCCCTGCCTGCATAAATTGCAACAGCGCCATTTGCGCGGTGGCGTCTTGCATGGCTACGCGGTCGGGAGCAAAGTCAACGTATGAGTTACCCCGTTCATATACTTCTGTTGCATTGCCTCGCCAGAGGTGGGTGTACAATATTTTTTCTGTGGCAGTAAGGGGGCGCCCCAGTACCTTTCGTGCAGCTTCTACTTTATCGGGATAGGCGGCGTACACCTTCTGAATCATATCGAGATCAAATACCATTACTTCTGTTTTTATTGCGGAAAATCGTGCTTTTTCTGGGTCGCGAAGGTAAAAATTCCTATCGGATTTTTGGGCTTTATACCTACCTTGTGCTCATAATTTTGCGGTATGCTCGGAATTGAGAAAGAGAACATGAAAATTGCTTTTCGGGCTGTGCGGAGTCAAGCATTGCGCACCACCCTTACTGTGTTGATCATCGCTGTGGGTATTACAGCGCTTGTTGGTATTCTCACTTCTATTGACGCCATCAAGGACAAGCTTTCGAGCGAGTTTGCACAGATGGGTTCCAATTCTTTTAATATCCGATATCGCTCAATGATGGGGCGTTCCTCGGAAAGCGGACGGGCACAGCGTCAGAATCCGCCCATCACCTATGACGAGGCCTTGCGATTTAAGCAGGATTTTCACTACCCCTCAACCATTGCCATTTCTGCCATGGCGTCTCAAATAGCCACTGTAAAGTATCAGTCAACAAAGTCTGACCCCAATATTTCTGTGATGGGTGGCGATGAGAATTATCTTGTAACCGCAGGCTATAAACTCGAGCGAGGACGGAATTTTTCCCAGTTTGAAATGGAAAAAGGAGCCAACGTTGTCATCATCGGGGGCAACGTGGTACGCAAGGTGTTCAGTCCAGCCGATGATCCTGTAGGAAAGTACATTTCTATAGGCAGCGCTCGCTACCAGGTGATTGGTGTTTTGGAGACCAAAGGAAGTAGTGTAGGTTTCAGCGGCGACAATATGTGCCTTGTTCCGGTTACGCACGTAAAACTTAACTATGCCACTCAACGAACGAGCTATGTTGTGACAGTACAGGTTGAACGACCTGAGCAGGTAGCGCCGGCGTTTGCTGAAGCAGAAGGAGTTTTTAGGATTATCCGCGGTGACCGCCTCGGTGCATCCAACTCTTTTGCGGTAGTAAAGAGCGACAGTATCTCGAATTTCGTGATTGAAAAAACCGCAGAAATTCAGATTATCGCTACGGTCATTGGGTTGATTACCTTACTCGGTGCTGCCATCGGTTTGATGAACATTATGTTGGTTTCGGTTACAGAGCGCACGCGAGAAATAGGTGTGCGCAAAGCCATAGGAGCGAGCAGTCAGCTCATTCGTCGGCAGTTTTTGGCGGAGTCTGTAGTTATCGGCCAAATTGGTGGCCTGGTGGGGATTGTGTTGGGTATAGCCATTGGGAATCTGGTAGGTGCCGCCATCGGTAGCGGATTTATCATTCCCTGGGCCTGGATAGCTCTGGGCGTAATATTGTGCTTTATTGTGGGCGTGGCGTCAGGTTATTACCCGGCGAGCAAGGCGGCGCAACTTGACCCTATTGAGTCGCTCCGGTATGAATAATCATGAAATAAAAAACCCGCTCACCTGAATGGCCAGCGGGTTTTGATGGAACGAACTAACGTTCTTATTCTTCAATCACTTCAAAAGTGAGCGTCTGCGTTACATCGCGGTGTAGTTTCACCTCGGCGGTGTATTTGCCCAGCGATTTGATAGGCTCTTCTTTGATGGTGATGTTCTTGCGGTCAATCTCAAAACCTGCTTTCTGAAGGCCTTCTGCCACCTGAATGGTGTTTACAGAACCGAAGATTTTGCCATTTTCACCGGCTTTAGCGCCAATCTGAATGGTGGTACCTTCCAGTTTTGCAGCCATAGCTTCGGCCTCGGCTTTGATTTTCTCCAGCTTGTGTGCACGCTGCTTCAAAGTTTCGTTCAGCATTTTTTCGGCCGAAGGAGTAGCAACAATGGCAAGCCCTTTTGGAATCAGGTAGTTTCTTGCGTAACCATCTTTCACCGTTACGAGGTCATTGGCTTCGCCAAGATTCTCAACGTCCTGTTTGAGTATAATTTTCATCTTTTCGGATTGTTAACGGGTGAAAAATTACTTGAGCATATCGGCAACGTAAGGCATCAGGGCAAGGTGACGTGAACGCTTTACAGCCTGAGATACTTTGCGTTGGTATTTGAGTGAAGTTCCTGTAAGGCGTCGGGGAAGGATTTTACCTTGCTCGTTTACCAATTTCAACAGGAAGTCGGCATCCTTGTAATCGATGTACTTGATGCGGTTTTTCTTGAAACGACAGTATTTGGTTTTTTGCGTGTCAATACTGATCGGGGTGAGATATCTGATATCTGAATCTGCCATGATAAGTGTTGTTAAAAGGTTTGTACAAAAAGATTAGGCGTTGGCCGGCGCTTCTTCCGGTTTGCGGTTTCTGCGGCTCTCGGCAAAGGCGATGTGATCTTTCTCCATCCGCACGGTCAGGAAACGCATAACGCGCTCATCACGACGGTAAGTAACTTCAAGATCGTTGATCAATGACCCTTCAGCTTCAAATTCAATCAGGTGGTAAAACCCGGTAGATTTCTTCTGAATAGGGTAGGCCAGCTTGCGCAGACCCCAGTGTTCTTCGTGTACAATCTTCGCACCTTTCTTGGTAAGAAATTCCTTGTACTTAACAACTGCTTCCTTTGTCTGATCCTCAGACAAAACGGGAGTTAAAATGAAAACAGTTTCGTAGCGGTTCATAAATGAATGATTTAGTTTTAAAAAATGGAGTGCAAAGGTAGGAAACTATACGGGTTTTACCAATACCCCGCACATCTTTTTAAATGGGTTGATTGAAAGGGGGTTAGCGGTTCCAGATTCCCCTCGCTTTCCCTTTGATAATCAGATGATATTGAATGGGTTGGAATATTGCCCGCGGAATAAGCCCGATCACCGAAGCCAAAATAACGCCTGTACTGCCGAGGCCGAGTGGACCGGCCAGAAGGATGGAAAGAGGAATATTGATGATGCTCACAAAGATGGCGTGGTACACACTCAGTTGAATTTTTCCCACTCCGCTCAAAAAATTACCGTAGATCGCAAGTCCTGCCGAGAGGGCCACCCAAATTGCAAACACGGCACTCAACATGGTGGGTATTTGCAATTCCGGACCAACCCACAATCTGTAAATCACGGGCGCCGACACAAACATGATCATCACCACCGCCAGAGATACCGCCCATATCCGCATCAAACTGCGCACCGTGCTTCGAATCCAGGCGTGGTCTTTTTTCTGAAAAGCCTCCGTATAGGCCGACCAGTATGGCACTGTGATAAGCGTAAAGAATACCATTACCAGATTAAAATACTTGAAGGCTATTTGATAAGCCGGAACTTCTTCGGGGCCAATCATCTGCGTGATTATCATGTTGTCAGTCGCGAAAACGATGAGCGCTGCTCCTTGCAGAATAAAAAACCGTAGGCCGAGGTTGGTAAGCTTGCGCATTTCATCCCAACTGGCCAGTTTCACGGAAGGGCGAAAAGACTTGTACTTTCCCCGGAAGCCTGTAAAATTGGCAATCACCAGTAGCAAAAGATTTCCGCCTCCGATAATCCAGGCCACAATCTCCAGATTGGCGGGAAGTAGTTTGGATGCCAGAAACACTGCCACCAGTGAGAAAAGTGTACCAAGCGCGTTTACAAGGGTGGTGAGTGCCGGACGTTGGTCGGCCAGCCAAATCATTTTAATGAGCTGAAAAACAAATTGAACACAAAAGAACAGGAAAACCAGATTCATGGTACGCCGCAGTTCGGAGTCGTTGATTTCTGGCGCGTTGAAAACCACTTTCCAGTCAATAAACCATTGTGCGATGCCGTATAAAACCAGCATGGCCAGCGAAATACCTGTGATGATTACGTATGCAGAGCTGACGTATCTGCGCGCCAATTGCGGGTTGTTGGCGGCCAATGCCTCGGCCAGTTTATTTCGCAAACCGTTGCCCAGTCCCAAATCAAAAATCAGGAACCACCCAATAACTGCTTGCATGGTGAGCCACACTCCGTATTCGGCCTGACCTAGCCAGTGCAGCAAAATAGGAACGGTAATAAAGGACGCTGCCATCGAAATGGCTCGGTAAACCGCCGATTCCAGAATGTTCTTCCCGATTTTGCGCGTACGCGGGTGAAGCTTTTGAAGCCAGTCTGAGAGTGCGTCGGGTATCACCGGCTAAACAATCTCCGGAGTTTTGAAAACACACCTGTTTTGGAGGCAGCATCTTCGTAATAACCATAACCCTTGCCTGAGCCATAGCCATAACCGTATCCATAACCGTATCCTCCTTGTGCCCCCGAAAATTTAACAGCATTGAACAGCACGGCAATTTTTCCGAGTCGGCCCTGCTTGTGAAGATGCTCAACGTGTCGAAGATGGTGTTTGCTGGTTGAGGCAAACCTCACCACAAAAATAGATAGAGCCGCAAACTTCATCAAAATCAGTGCGTCGGTAACCAGTCCCAACGGCGGGGAGTCAATGATGATGTAGTCGTAGCGCGATTTTAACTCATCCATCATTTCATTCATCTTCTGGCCCATAATAAGTTCTGAAGGGTTGGGGGGAATGGGGCCTGATGGGATGATGTCGAAGGTATCAATCACTCCGCTTCGCTGCACGATTTCATCAATGCTATGCTGTCCGCTCAGATGGGTACTGATGCCAATCTCGTTACTTAGTTGGAAGTCATCAATGATTCTGGGTTTCCGAAGATCAAGTCCCAAAAGCACTACACGGCTTCCTCCAAGGGCGAGCACACTGGCCAGATTCATGGCAGAAAAGGTCTTACCCTCAGTTCCCACCGAAGAGGTAATGAGTATTACCTTGTGCTGTTCGTCCACACCAAAGAATTTCAGGTTGGTGCGAATTGACCGGTATGCTTCTGCAATGGCACTCTGAGGTCGTGATACGAGCACGAGGTTGGATTCATCTTTATTCACACCTACCGCGCCTATCACAGGAATGGTGGTGAGCGATTCAATGGTTTCCAGGTTTCGCACTTTGTCGTCTAACTGGTGTATGCCATAAACCAGAACGATAGGTATCAACAAACCCAGAATCATTGCGATGCTGTAGGTTTTACTCGTTACTGGTCGGACGGGGCCAAGACTTGCCCGGGCTCCATCCACAATACGGTTATCACTGCTCGAGGCCGCCAACGAAATGGAAACTTCAGCTTTTTTCTCCAGAAGGTATAGGTACAAACTTTCCTGAATGCGGTACTCGCGCTCAATACCAATCAACTCTCGCTCCGTTTTTGGGATTACTGCAATACGACTTTTTACACTGGCCAATTCACGCTCCAGTTCCTGATTATTGGCCTCAATGCTCTTTTCTATGTTGTTGATGTTCTCGAGCAACAAAGCCCGCGTAACACGAATTTCTGCATCCAAAGGAACCAGTTGAGGGTTGCCAGCTTTGAGTTCAACGGTGACCCTTTCGCGATCCGTTTCTAAGTTTATCAGCTTCTCAATCAGGCTCACAAGAAGTGGATCATAGATGTTGAGTGAGCTGGGTGCAAGTTCAGAGAGTTCGTTGTTGTTGCGCACGTATTCTTTCAAAAAGCCGACCATGCTTTTGCGAGCTCGGTTTCCGGCAATTTCCTGGTCAATTCGGCGGGCCGTTTCGAGAATCATCTGCGATTCGGTGCTCAAGTCCACAATGCCCTTGTCGGTCATATAAAGCTCGCGCGAGTTTTCTATTGACTCAAGATCCAGGCTGATTTTGTCTAATTGACCTTCAATGAAAACAGCTGTCCTTGCTGCATTTCGGTTTTTTTCGTTGATGTCGTGTTGCAGGTAGGTTTGAACCAATGCGTTTAAAAAATCTACACCCTTCTGAGGAACCTCATCGAGCATTGAAATCTCCACGATGGTGCTTTGCGTGCTGATGGGTGAGATGTTGAGGCGCTGGGTGTAGTAATTCCGGAGCCGCTCCCTTCCGTGGAGTTGAATTTTGTAGTTGCGAATTTCGTACTTCGGGTCATTGAGCAATGCATGGTTAAAATGCGAACGACGCTCAAGCACAAAAGTGCCCAGCGGAGTGTCCAGCGATTTACCAAAGTGCCCGCGCGCGCTGAACGGTTGCGCGCCTTCTAATTCGTACCTGAAGTCAAACTCGTCGCTGTTTATGATGTTAACAAACAACGGAATGAAGTAGGCATAATGGTGAACGCTATCATACGTAAGTTTAAAGGGGCAATCGGTGTAAACCTCACTGGTTTTGATATTGCCAATGAGGAAGTAAGTCGTTCCAAACTCCAGTTGATCCAGCGCGCCGTCAACGATACGGTGCGAGCGCAGAATCTCCATTTCGTTCTCCATGTTTTTGTTTACTACGGAAACATCGAGCTCTTTCAGCAGCGACCGCGTTCCAGCGGTGGCATCATCCTTAATCAAAACTTTACAGGCCACGCGGTAAACGGGCGCGGTGTACCAGTTGTAAAACCATGCAGCACCAAGTGCAAGAGCCATTGAAAACACGAACAAATACCAGTATTTCAGGTGCTTGCTCAAAAGTAATTTGAGGTCGAACTCTTTTTCTTCTACGATGGGTTCCTGCTCCATAGCTTGAATGCGCGAAGTTAAGGAGCTACGGTGATTTCCACGCGCATATTTCGCATGTGGTCTTGTGGAGTGGTAGGATTCTCAATAATCTTTTGGTCATCTGCGTGGCCTTCGGTCTTAATGCGTTTAGGGTCAATACCTCGCTTTACGAGATATTTTTTAACTGCCTCTGCGCGCTTTTTGGAAAGCTGACGCGAGTTTCCTTTAAAATTCCAGCCTTCACCGAGGTGAACGGTATTTGGATCAGGCTTGATTTTGCGGGTATTGCCGGAGGTATGACCGTGAATGACAATCTCAAGGTCGGGCCGAGTGTCCATCAATTCGTACAAGTCGTTGAGCTGATCGCTTGATTGTTTGGTAAAGGCGTAGGTGTTGTTGTGAAAGTAAATTTCGCGCAATTCAATCTTGTTGGCTGCTTCAAGTTCAAATGCAAGGGCAGAAGGTTTTACAAGATCTGTTGACTTTTCCTTACTGGTTTGAGCATTTTCGGCCTTTCGGGAGGTCATTTCTACCAGTTTTTCCTCGGGTTCTGCAGCGATGGGTTCAGATTCAATTTCTTCCACTGGCAGAACCAATTCGGTGTCCTCTTCCTCCATCACCTCAGGTTCGTGGGCAATCCATTCCTGAATGGGCGCGAAACTGAAACAGGGCTGATGGATGGCATTCACGCCACGTCGTTCTTCTCCCACTTCATATACCAAACGATGACCACAGCCTCCGTCGGTCATGTTCAGTACAGCCATGTAATAAGAGCTGTTGGCGGGCATCACAAATGTTGTACTGACCCCAATCAATTGATTGCTTCCTGAAGAGCCCGTTTCAAATGACGCCGGTACATCAAGTTGCTGAATGACTCCTCCTACCAGATTCTCGCAAAAATTGGGTCCGCTTTCTTCATAGAGCATAAAGTGGTAAGTGTCATCGGCTTGTGTGGGCCATAGTTCGAGAGAAAACACGGTTTCTTTTTCTGCGATAAATCGGTACCAAAAAGTGTAGTGGTCTTCGGTGCGGTAATATACGTTAAGCTCCTCACCCGCATCGTGATTCAAATTGGAACTTGATTTTTCATTTTCAGCTAAAAGATGTAGCACAACTGCCTCAAAGCAAGCGGATGTATCAGTTTCCTGAGCCCAAAGCGCAGAGCTTGGAAACAACACGCATCCTGCAATCAAAAAGATGAAAAAGATGGCCCTCATTGAGCTAGCAAAGTAACCATTTTTCGTGCAGGTGTCGCCGGTTTTTTATGCTTCGTTTTCACCTTGATGGGTGGAGAAGTATCCGGAAAGAGACGACATATTAAACTTTGTGGCTTGTTCTACTAAAACCACATTCAAAAGCTTCAAGCCACAAGGGTTTTCCACACCACAACGGGTAAAATTAGGGCAGATGTTCAGGCATAACAGGCACGTAGCTTGCTTATTTTGTCCCTTAAAACAGCGGTATATGTTTAGCAAGAGGATTGTTTGGGTTGGAATGACGTGGATGGCTATGACCATCACCACTGATGCGCAGGGATTGCTTCAGCAGGTGCGCGAGGAGACTTATAATTACGTGCCCAACCCGGGTTTTGAGGAAACCTTGGGAGAACCTTGCAGGTGGAATCAAAAAGGTATTTCATTTATGGAGCAGTATTTCCGGGAATGGACCAGCCCTACCGAAACGACTCCCGACTTATTCAGCACCCGCGTAGAGCCCGATTGCTGGGCGCATCCTCGCAAACACAGTCCCATCAGGCAAATGCCAAAAAGTGGTGATAATATGGTGGGGATAAAAATTCAGGGCACGGGTGGCACGCCTACTTTCTGGCATGAGTATCTTATGGTAGAGTTGGATAGTACTTTGTATGCAGGTCAGCGATACTACGCAGAGATGTGGGTGTTGAGGTCTGAGCGCTCGGCCCGTGCCAGTAACAACCTCGGGATGCTTTTTTCAGATACCCTTATTCAGACCAATAATCGCTTACCGCTTTATTACACTCCGCAAATCAATGAAGAAAAGCCAGTTCAAACCAGGGGCAATCGCTGGGTAAAAGTGAGCGGTGTGTTTGAGGCTGCCACGGATTTACACTACCTCATCATCGGTAATTTTTACGGTGATGAACAAACAGAATTCATCAAATATCCTGAAGGTGAGCGAGGGGCGTATTACTACATTGATGATGTGTTGGTTCGCGACGCCAAACCGGGTGAAAAACTGAGTCCTACTCCCAAGAAATCTATTCCACCTCCGCCCAAAAGAAAAATTGAGCAGGTGGCATCTACTGATGACGAGCCGATTACGGCATTTCAGTTTGAAGTGGGCGATATCATGGAACTTCGCAATATTTTCTTTGAGTTCGATAAGGCGGAGTTGCTGCCCGAATCCAAGGACGAACTGGACATGCTCGCCGATTTACTCTACGACTTTCCGCATATGGAAATCGAAATAAGCGGACATACAGACAACATCGGAAGCGATACTTACAACCAAAAGCTGTCAGAAGAGCGGGCAAAGGCGGTGGTTGACTATCTCGTGAAGAACAAAGCGGATAAGTCGCGGCTGAGCTACAAAGGCTACGGAATGTCTAAACCTGTGGCCACCAATGATACGGATGAAGGGCGTCAGCGGAATCGCCGGGTTGAATTTAAAGTGGTGCGCAATTAGTCTTTGCGCCAGATCCACTGCCGCAGACTGAGGTTGTAGTAGTGGGTTTTCCCGTTGCTCTTGAGCTGAAGGATATCGTCCTCAATGCGTTCGTACTCGCTGTGCTCAAACGCGATGAGCGTATCACCGGAAAAAGTGAGTAGGCCCCAGTAATCATCTGATTTGGCGGCGTACATCAATGTGTCAAAAACATCAATCAAGCGGAAGGTAGGTTCTATGATGTACGCTCCAGTGGTATCAATGATTCCGTAGTTGCCCTTGAATTTTACCACGGCCATGTGGTCTTTGAAAGGTGCTGCAAATTCGTATCGGAAAGGGATAACGGTTTTGTTATCAATGTTTACATACCCCCAGTTTCTTTGTTTCAGCACTGGCATCCGGCGTGTGTTTTGCCAGCCGCCTATGGCGTCGTAGTTGGCCGGAAGCACTCGTTTGCCGTCGGCGTCAATCAGGCAATATTTACCTTTTAGCAGCACCGAAGCGTATCCGTTTTGAAACCCCACCTCCCTGATGTTTCTCCCGTCGGCCTGATACATAAAATCTATGGCTACTGCTCCTGTATCATTCACAAAGCCGAGCTTCTGTCCGCGTACCGCCACAATCAGTCCTTCGTAGGGTAGGCCAATATTATCGTATTCAAAAGGAATGAACAGTTTTCCCTTCCGGTCGTATAGCCCGTAAAGTTCATCCTCGCGAGCCCGGGTTACGCCTCTTTCAAACTCTTCAATGTAGGTGTGTCGCACAGGAATCACCTCTTCACCACGAATGTTGATCAGACCGTACAAATCATCCGCACCCACTTTGGCAAAACCGTCTCTGAAGGAGGTTCCGAAGTCGTATTGAAAAGGCACTATGGTACGTCCTTTTTTGTCGATGTACCCCACTTCATCTTCGAGTACAGCGTAGGTCAGCTGGTCGGTGAAATCTCCCAGCTCTTCATATTTGAAGGGGATAACCACAGACCCTTGCCTGTTTACGGCACCGTACAAGTCATCTTTTTCTACTACGGCCAATCCACCCAGAAACAGCTCTGCCGATTCGTAGCGAATGGGAACCACCACGTTGCCGGATTTGTCAATAAAGCCCATTTTGCCGCCTTTCCCCACCAATGCCAGCCCTTCGTTAAAAGGCTCTACCCAGTCATAAATGGCAGGCACAGCCACCTTGCCGTTTTCGTTTACAAAACCCCAAAGTCCACGAATCTCAACAGGGAAAAACCTCGTAACCGCCAGGTTGAATTTCTCTTTCAGCTCATCCATTCTGGGGTAATCAGGGTATTTTAAGGTGAAGCTGGCGAGTGTCTCCGCAGTGAGGCTTCTCACTTCTTTATTGTAAATAAGTTGCCACGCATCGGGCACGTTGGGGTTATTAGGGAAATTCCGGACAAACTGATGCAGTTCAGCCGAGGTTTTATTGGGCGTACTCAGATCAAACACTTTGTCGAGTGCAGCTCTTCGGTATGGACTGTGTGGGTATGATTCAGAAAATGCCAGAAAGGAACCCAACTTCCCATCGCGGGTCATGTAGGCATAGAACGTTTCTTCGTACAAAGCCCGTGCTTCGGGTACCTGGCGTGCCTCGGGATATTGTTCCATAAAAGCCATGTACCCCTCGTGGGTGTGGTTGGTCTTTACCTGATCAAAAGCCAGTTGATTGCGTAGTTGAATGGCTTCTTCCGATTGCAATGCATTGGGGTGTTGGTCAATAAAGCGCTGGTATGCAGTTACGGTGTGAAGCGCTTTGGTTCTTGCAAATGCAAAGGAATCTACGTACAGAATTTGTGACCGAATGCTGCTGTCAGTAACGTTGTAAAGCTGCATAAACTCCAGACGTTTCAGATCATCAGACGGAAACATGTCGCGTGCCATTTCGGCATAGTGCAGTGCTGAATCGAGGTTGTGGAAGGGATTGTCGTTTCGACCGTAAATGATGCTCAGGCCGTATGCCGATGCCGAAGGCCATTTTTTAAGTCCGCGCTCAAACTGACTTTTGGCTTCGAAATAGTTATACACTGAAAGTGCCTCAAAGCCCTTTCGGATTCGGCCTTTTGAAAAAGCCAGACAAAGAATCAGCAGCGGAAGAGCAAAAACCAGCCAGCGCTTCATAAGGTGTTTGCCAGTTTATGTTGACACAAAAAAGGGGATCGCTGATCCCCTTTGGTAATGACTTAAACCATTGTTAACGCTGTACCTGGTCATATACAATCTTAAACTCGTTGTCGTCCTTAAAAAATGGGTAACCAATGGCCATGGTAGCGCGGGCCGAGTCTGAACGACCGTCATCCTTAAGATACTCAGCGTAAAACATCAATCCAAATTTGAACATCTCTTTCTGGTCATCGTCCATACGATCCACGGAAACAGAGCCGAGCTTGGGGCTCCATTCTTTCATGAGCATGTCAGCTTCTCCGCGCCGATTGATGGTATAGAGGGTAGCTCCGTACATCAGAGCTGCACCGGCATCATCGGGGTCAATATCCACAAGACTCTTGTAGATACGAGCTGCCTGACTCAGTCCTCTCGGATCGCGGTCTTCCAGATGAATGTCTGCTTCGCGCATGGCCTCTGATCTTAGTTCCACAAAGAAATCCTTGTGCAAGTCCCAGTATTCAAGTTCCTTGTCTTTGCGTCTGTACTTAGAAGCGTACTTGAGCGCATCGCGAAAAGCTTTGGGATATTCATCGCGAAATTCTTCCAAACGACTCATCTCAAAATAAGCCTTAGAGAGGTAGAGAAATGGTTCAGCATCCCTTCGGGTGTCTGATTTTTCGGTGTACTTTTCTGCTTTCCGAATCAGTTTTTCATACTCTCCGTCAACGTAGAGAATGAGGAGGTCGTTGTACTTGTCTTCCTGCTGAGCAACCAGTCCAAAAGAGAGACAGAAAATCAGAAAGATAGAAGTAGAAATTGTGCGTAACATGCAACTGTGTTTTTTGGGTTCAGGGGCAGGGGTTGCAAAACCCATGCCTATCCAAGAATCAAAGATAGTAGGAATTTAATCATTTCACCCATTTCGCCCCTACTTTCCTACTTTTGCAGGCTATGAGAATCGACATCATCACCGCACTTCCGGGACTTTTGGAAAGCTGGCTCAACGACAGTATTATGAAGCGGGCGCAATCCAAGGGAGTGGTAGAACTCGTTGTGCATAACCTTCGGGACTACAGCACCAACAAGCACAAACAAATTGATGATTACGCATTTGGTGGTGGTGCAGGGATGGTGTTGGGTATTGAGCCCATAGCGCGCTGTCTTGACGACTTGAAGCAACAGCGAGATTACGATGATGTCATTTACATGGCGCCCGACGGTGAAGTTCTGAGGCAGCCGCTTGCTAACAAACTTTCTGTAAAGCGAAATCTCGTCATCCTCTGCGGGCACTATAAAGGAGTGGACGAGCGCGTGCGCGAGCATCTGGTGACCCGCGAAATTTCGATTGGAGATTTTGTGTTGTCGGGAGGCGAATTGGCTGCCGCAGTTCTGGTAGATGCCATTGTGCGATTGGTGCCGGGTGTGCTGAATGATGAGACTTCGGCTTTGAGCGACTCTTTTCAGGATAATCTGCTTGCTCCGCCAGTTTATACACGACCTGCCGATTTCAATGGATGGAAAGTTCCTGAAATCCTGATGTCAGGAAATACTCCTGCAATAGAAAAATGGCGACACGAGCAGGCTTTGAAGCGAACGGCAGAGCGACGACCGGATTTGCTCTCCGCAGACGAAAAATAAATTCTACCACGAGGTAGATTGTTGCTGTTATTATTCGTAATATTGCAGCCCGAAATTTATAGGTGGTTACGAGCCACAGACAAAGCATATCACGATGGAAAAGATTAAAGCAATTGCTCAGGAGTTGGTACAGGTAGGAGAGCACCCCAGGTTTAAAGCCGGAGATACGGTAACTGTACATTACAAAATCCGTGAGGGTTCAAAAGAGCGTATTCAGCAGTTTCAGGGTGTTGTGCTGCAGCGTCGTGGCAACGGAACAACCGAAACTTTTACCGTTCGTAAGATTTCAGGTGGAGTTGGAGTAGAGCGTATTTTCCCCATCAGCTCGCCTTTTATCGAGAAAATTGAACTGAACAAGAGCGGGGTTGTTCGTCGTGCGCGCATCTTCTACATGCGTGAGCGTACAGGTAAAGCTACCCGTATCAAGGAGCGCCGAGCAAACGCCTCGAGCAAGTAAGCTCCAGAATTGTAAACGAATTGAAAAGCCGCCTGAATGGAGCGGCTTTTTTTTATTGCAGGGCTACACTCTTTTTAACCGATGGCTAAGCTGAGCATCATCATTCCAGTCTTTAACGAATCCAAAACTATCGTTGAGGTTTTGTTGAAGATTACTGATTTAGGGCTATTTCATGGTTTTGAGAAAGAAATCATTCTTGTGGATGACTGCTCGTCGGACGGCTCAGACCGGTTGATCGATAACTTCATACAAAAGCTGCCGGCCGGCGATTCGAATATCCGCCTCATCCGACAAAAAGTCAATCAAGGTAAAGGCGCTGCCGTAAGGCGTGGAATTGAAGCTGCAACCGGTGATTATTTGATTCCACAGGATGCAGACCTCGAATTGGATCCGGGTGATATCAATGTGCTGTTGGATTATGCAATTGCTCACGATTCCATGGTTGTGTACGGGTCGAGATTTTTGGGTAGAACAGCTATAAGTGATATGGGTGTTTTGCAAAAGGCAGCTAACCTGTTTCTTACCAGATTATCGAATGTGCTTTCCGGCCAAAAGATTACTGACATGGAAACCTGTTACAAGCTGATTAAAACATCCGTTGCCAAGAGTTTACGGCTGCGAGAGAATCGCTTTGGCTTTGAGCCGGAGATTACGGCCAAGCTGAGTAAAATCAAAGGTATCAGGATAGCAGAGGTCCCCATCTCCTATTTTCCAAGAAACAAAGCGGCCGGCAAAAAAATCAATTGGAAGGATGGAGTAAAAGCCATGTACTGCATTGTTCGTTACAACCTCTTTTAGAGGTGTTTATTTGCAGAAGCTTTTGCTCACCACCGAGGTGATGATACGGTCCTTTTGGTAAGTTGAAAAATCTGGAGTTTAGAAACTCGTGCTTCTCAATTTCGAATCGACGCAGCACAAATTTGCCGTCATCAAGGTGTTCAAAGTTCTGGTTGTACTCCAAATCTTCTCGTTCCAGAATACTCATGGTTTCATTCGGTCCATCAAATGAAGAAAGTATGAGGAGTTCCATAGGTGAACTCCATCCAAACCAGTAAAAATCGGGCTGCCAATCATCCTTGTCAATGTAAAACTTCTGGCCTTCCTCAGCACTCGCTTTTTTCATGATTACTTCATGCATTTTGGTCCTTCTGCCTAAGTCTTCGCCGAATTCCCAAACTCTATAGCCCTCATATAGAGCGCAAGCTGCAATTGCCAAAAGCAAGAGAAATTTTTGACGCTGATCCAGACGCGGAATTACTTCGGCCAGCAAAAGCACCAACACAATAGCAACGAAAGGGCTGTACATAGATTGAATGTAACGGGTGTAACTCGTTGCCTCCTTCGCTGAGTTCACCAGTACAATCACAGCTACCACGCCTGCAAAAATTTGTATCGCGCGCAAATATTCTTTCCGCTTCAGAAAGTAGGCTGTACACAATAAAAACGCGAGAATGGCAAAGGTATATTCTGACAGAAGCATCAAAACCAATTCCTTGAGATAACCCGGATTCCAGAGCTGACTAAAGTGGTGATTATGGTCGGTGTAGGCAGAAACTTTTCCCGCTTCATATTCACTGAACGTGCTGATTTTTACAACGAAAATGACCGTGATGATGAACGCAATCCAGACGGCAACAGGCAACCAGTTCTTATCGGTTTTTCGCACCGATGGAGCGAGAACCGCTACCGAAATGAAGTGCTCAGGGTGACTTGTTAAAATCAGCACCACGCACAGGGTCAACAGAACCATACGCTGAATTCCTGATTCACCATTCGTCAGCAAGACATAGTATAGCATCAGTAACGCGCTACCATAGGTTATCTCCATCATCGGGCTGAAGTGCAGAAAGTGTTGGTTAACAACCGGAATCAGGAGTGCCCCCAAAGCGAGGTAGTTATTTGAATAACGAAACCGGATGAAAAGGGCAAGAAGAATATAGAACAGGGCATTGCCCAATGAAGCCAGCACCGCGAGCTCTTTAAGCTCCAGTCCTATATATAAACCGCCCAGAGGAATCAATTGCGAAATGGC
>SKUL01000205.1 GCA_007129985.1 Flavobacteriales bacterium | reverse complement strand
TCATCAACCTGAAATACAAGAACCAAATCGTTTGCAGCAAAAAATAATCACATGGAATCACCAGAAATCATCGTCGGACTAGACATCGGAACCACCAAAATTGCCTGCCTTGTTGGCCGCAAAACGGAATTCAACAAAATTGAAATCATCGGCTACGGAAAATCCGAATCGGTCGGGGTTTCGCGGGGCGTTGTTTCCAACATCGAAAAACCGTGCAATCTATCAAGGCTGCCGTACAGCAAGCGGAGGAGCAAAGCGGGGAGGAGATAAAGGTGGTTAACGTAGGAATTGCGGGTCAGCACATTAAGAGCCTGCAGCACCGTGGCATCCATACCCGCAATAGCATTGATGACGAAATTGGTCAAAAGGACGTGGACGCCCTGATTGACGATATGTACAAACTCGTGATGCTGCCCGGCGAGGAGATTATTCATGTGCTTCCGCAGGAGTACATTGTGGATAATGAGCAGGGAATCAAAGATCCCGTGGGTATGTCGGGTATTCGTCTGGAAGCCAATTTCCACATCATCACCGGTCAGATTGCTGCTGCCAAGAACATCTACAAGTGCGTGGCCAAGGCCGGACTTGAAGTGGCCGACCTCATTCTGGAGCCGCTTGCATCTTCGGAGGCTGTGCTAAGTGAGGAGGAAAAAGAGGCAGGTGTAGTTCTGGTAGATATTGGGGGTGGAACCACCGATGTTGCCATTTTCCAGGATGGTATCATTCGTCATACAGCCGTGATTCCTTTTGGTGGCAATGCCATTACCGAAGACATCAAAACGGGCTGCACCATCATGAAAAAGCAGGCTGAGCTGTTGAAGTGCAAGTTTGGATCAGCCATCAGCCACGAAAGCCAGAGCAACGAAATTGTGTGTATTCCCGGTTTGCGAGGCCGTGAGCCCAAGGAGATTTCGCTCTACAACCTCTCAAGCATCATTCGCGCCCGCGCCGAAGAAATCATTGAGCACGTGCATTACGAAATCAAGAGTTCGGGCTTTGAGAAGCAGCTTATTGCCGGAATCGTTGTAACAGGTGGTGGCGCCAATCTGCGTCATATCAACCAGCTATTTGAGTTTGTAACCGGCATGGATACCCGCATCGGATATCCCAACGAACACTTGGGCAAAAACTCAATACAGAACCTTGCCAGCCCGATTAACTCAACAGGAGTTGGTTTGGTCATCAAAGGTTTTCAGCAGTACAGCCGTCCGAAAATGGAAGAAGCACCTACTGTAAAAAGTCATTCTATGAAACGCAACGGCAATTTCCTGGAAAAAATCGTTGCCATTGGCCGGGAGTGGCTTGAGGATGGCGGCGAACAGTAAAAATTGAAACAAGAAACAGTCTTTAACCACAAAAACAGATACAGTCATGAAGTTTGATTTGCCTAAAGACCAAAGTTCTATCATCAAGGTGGTAGGCGTTGGCGGAGGAGGCGGAAACGCTGTAAAGCACATGTACAACTACGGCATCAAAGGCGTAGATTTCCTTATTTGCAATACAGACGCACAGGCCCTCGACAGCAATCCGGTACCTACAAAAATTCAACTTGGTTCAAGCCTAACCGAAGGACGTGGCGCCGGTAGTATTCCTGAAGTAGGCCGAAACGCCGCCGTTGAAAACATCGACGATGTGAAGGCCATACTTGAAAAAAACACCCACATGGTGTTTATCACCGCTGGGATGGGTGGCGGTACCGGTACCGGTGCAGCTCCTGTAATAGCCCAGGCGGCCAAAGACATGGGTATTCTCACTGTGGGAATCGTAACCATGCCTTTTGCCTTTGAAGGAAAAAAGCGAAAACTGCAGGCTGATGCCGGAATTGAGGCTATGCGCAAAGCAGTAGATACCCTTTTGATTATCAAAAATGATAAGCTCCGCGAGATTGGCGGTAACCTCAAACTTAAGGAGGCCTTTGCCAAAGCCGACGATGTATTGACCACTGCAGCAAAAGGTATTGCTGAAGTAGTGTCGGTTACGGGAGATATCAACGTGGACATGAATGACGTGAACACGGTGATGCGCGAAAGCGGAGTGGCCATCATGGGCTCTGCGTGGGCCGAGGGTGAGGATCGCGCCATGGTTGCCGTTCAAAACGCACTTGAGTCGCCTCTGCTCAACGACAATGACATTCGCGGAGCGCGCTACGTGCTGCTGAACATCACCTACGGAAACGATGATGTATCTATGGATGAGATCACCGAAATCACTGACTACATTCAGGATGCGGCGGGTTCAACGGCCGATGTAATCTGGGGTCATGCAATGGATGAATCGCTCGGAGATAAGTTGAGTGTTACGGTCATTGCAACCGGATTCAAGCACAAGCTTACCCCGGATCTTGAGCCTGAAGAGCCCGCAAAAGTTGTGCATGAACTCACCGATAAATCCGATAGCACTCCGGTTGGTAATGCCATTAATGCACCGATAACCAAACCAACCGGCGTAGCTGAACCCCCTCCTGCAGATGACTCAACAGTGCAGGACGAGCAGGAAGAGCCTTTCCTGAAACCCCAGAACACTTCACATTCGCAAATGCCTCTGAAGTTTGATAACGAAAACGCACCCGAAGAGCCTTATATGCGTCAAGCGGAGCGTGAAGAAGAGACTGCGTCTTCAAACAAAGCTGAGGAAGCTCAGCCTGAGGAAACCCCCCAGCGTAAAGTGTACACTCTGGAAGATGAACTTCCCGAATTGAGCAGTGACGCAGTTGCAGAAGATTTTGAAAAGGAGTCTGCGCCAAAAGAGGAGTGGCAGCCATCGCCCTCCATGAGCCGCGAGGAAATCCAGAAGATAAGCACACAGCGCATGCAACACATACGTGAGGTTACGTCAAGACTCAGAACACCTTCGGGTTTGAGCGATCTGGAGGACGAACCGGCATACAAGCGTCGGAATATTCGCCTCAATGAACCACCGCATTCATCTGAAAGCAGTGTTTCGCGCTTTTCATTGTCTGAGGACGGTGAGGAAGAGGGCCGCTCTGAACTTCGCCAAAACAATTCTTTTCTGCACGATAACGTAGATTAGATATGGCACTTGTAGATCAGATTAACGAGGACATCAAAACCGCAATGCGCGCCAAGGACCGGCACACGTTGGAGGCCTTGCGCGCCATCAAGGCTGCACTGCTTCTGGAAGGCACTAAGGCTGGAGCGGATGATGAAATTCCGGATGATGTAGCAAACAAAATGCTGCAAAAACTGCATAAGCAACGCGTGGAAGCTGCCGGAATTTTCCGTCAGCAAGGCAGAGATGACCTCGCCTCTGACGAGGAAGCCCAGGCGGCAGTCATCGAGAATTACTTGCCAGAGGCAATGAGCGAAGATGAAGTACGCAAGGTGGTTGCCGGAATCGTATCGAGCGTGGGGGCAACTTCCATGGCCGATATGGGCAAAGTGATGGGGGCTGCTACCAAGGAGTTGGCCGGAAAAGCCGATGGTAAGTTGATATCACAAATAGTACGCGAGTTGCTTCAAGGCTGAAACTGACTTTGTGGTTAAGGTCAGAAAAGGTCGTTCCTATGATGGGAGCGACCTTTTTTAATGGCTGTCAATTACTGGGATTTGATAAACCGCGCGTGCCAAACATTGTTTTCGGTTTGGATGCGCAATAGGTAAGGTGCGGATGGGAGGTTGCTTACCGAAAAGGTGATGTTTTCTCCTGCCCGGGAATGCGGCATTGCGAAGCGATGTACCAATCGTCCTGAAAGGTCGAAGCAATCAACTGAAAGAATAGTTTCAGCCTCTTTGGTTCTGATATTCAAAAAATCTGTTGCAGGGTTGGGCCACAATACAAACGCATCCGAAGTTGCTATTGCGGGAGGTACAGGGGTTGCTATGGAGTCACAAATACCCTGGCCGTATTGCGGGTCTGCTATGTTGAAAAAATCAACCAGATGACTCAACATGTAACACGGCCGATCTTTGGCAAACTGTCTGATCAATTCAACTTCATTGGCCCAGACGTCAACACTCGCCGGATAGCGCCAACGCGCAATGTGCTCAGGCATTACCGGTGAAATGATGCTTAGAATGCTGTCGGTAAGATGACTGATATTCTCCTCTGTAAAACGATGCAGCATCAGATACTCAAACCGCTCAAGAAATAGTGCTTTAAACTCTTCGTTTTCAAGCAATGAACGCAGCAGCAGTGTTGAAACAGGTGGGTTGGGCCATGAAGGGCCGTCGTCAGCTGTAGCGTGCTCTATCGAGTTAAACTCCGGAAAGACCAAGCAGGCATCATTGTCAAAATAAATCCAGCGCCAAAAAGGAGAATCCGTCTCGTGTCGCCAAAATCGGTTGTTGTTTCCGGGCCAATCATATACCCCGATGTAAATTTTGGTAATGAAGTAATCGAGTAAACTAGCCAGGTCAAAATGGCTGATGACGTGAGTGTAGTGTTCCTGATCAGAAAGATCATGCGAGCTGAGGTATTCAAGTATGTTTAGAAAATCAGATGGGCTGCCCATCGAAGCTTCTTCCCAACTCGACATAACCGTAAGGTTTTCCTCTGAATCATCTACGTTCGCCGCGTATTCAAAAAACCTGTGATCAATGCGGTCGCGAAAATTCATCATGCCCCAAAACTCTCCGTTTATGAAAACCACGGCCGGACGGTAGTCTTGCTTTTCTACCTCCAACCCCTCTGCGAGCAAGGATGATAAACCATCAGCGAAATAATTAAATGGAAAGTCGTTTCCGCTTTGACGGAGTAATATTCTCTCATACTGCGTTACATCGCGCCACGGAAAAAACGCGTAATCCATGGTGCCTTTGCCATACTGGTTACGCGCGTAGAGCCGAAGCGATTTCAGGGGCAATGAACGGGAGCTCTGGCCGTGAATGCGGATTCCTATCGGTTGGTTCAGGGCAATGGTACCGTCACTTTCAAACAGGGTTAGATGTGCCGGTCTTTCCCATTCCATTCCTCTTCCAAAAAAGTTCCCGTGTCCCCACCAGAAGGTACCATAGGTTTCTTCGTCTGCGGCCCGTCCCGGTGTATAGATTCCGTGGTCGTAATCGAAAAGATTCAGCGAATCAGTGACGATAGAGACAATAGGAAGTCCATTGAACCGATTGGCAATGTCTTCATCAACCAGATAGGTTTGGGTATAAATCGGTGAGGCAGCCGCGCCGTTTAGGAAGGATTGTGCCTTTATAACAGTCCCCTTGAATACCTGACCGTCAGGAGCTATCCAATGATAGGGGTGACTGGCGTTGGAAGCTGTGGTTTGTATGCTGCTCAGGTGGTTGGGCTCCTGGGTGCGATTCTGAATGGGAATAAAGCTCTCGTAAAGAATAGCGGAAGTATCGGGGTTACTGCCATTCAATGTGTAGAAAATCTTGGTTTCCGGATCAGAATGATTGATTGTTAGATTAAAAGGCTCGTTAAAAAGTCCGGAGTTGGCCGAGAAACTCAGCGTATCCCATGGCGCGACGTATGGCGTGCCATCCGCATTACTGAATCC
>SKUL01000178.1 GCA_007129985.1 Flavobacteriales bacterium | reverse complement strand
CCAGGATAGGTGTGCTTTAGTTCTGTGAAGTGGATTTCATTTCGCCGATTTCTTTCTTGAGTTCGAGGAACGCAGAGGTTAGCTGCTGCATGCTCATGGTTTGTTCGTTCTCGCGCGGTAGCTGAAAGCTGGTAAACCCCGTGGCTTCCCATATTTCGCGCACATCTTTAAGGGGAACTTCATAAGGGCTGTACGCGGGATTGTCGGAGTGAAGCACCAGCACACCGGGTTTTTTCAGGTGCTTGTACACGCGCTTGTACACTACGCCCTCGCTCAGCGTAACCAGTACGTAGCAGCGGCCGTTTTTTATCTGCTGCCAGTCTTCCGTAAAGCGACCAATCACATAAGCCCCGTGCGGAACGGGCAGCATACTATCGCCGCGGGTCTGAAAAATGCGGTAGCTGCGCTCGGCTCCCAGCTCCGGAAAAGGCATCTGAAACTGCGGAAGACTCTCCACATAATCAATATCTCCGTAGCCGTTGAGGTAGCCCGCCGCGGCCTTTACCGGCACCAGCGGAATGGTTTCGCGGCCCGTTTGGCTATCTATGGTTACCGACAAAATACGCAGGGGCATAGATGTTGGCTCTGTTGCCGTTCCGGTTTCCAAATCTTCGTTTACAAGCTGGTCCAGGCTCACTTCAAAAAAGTGCGCCAGTGCTTGCAGCGTTTTGAGACGGGGTTCGGCGCGCCCCTCTTCATAAGCGCCAATAGCGGGGCGGTTCAGGCCTAACTTGCGGGCCAGTTGCTCCTGGGTCAAGTTCTTCTTCTTGCGTAGGTAACGAATGTTTTGTGCGAGTATCATGGCTGTGTTGTTTTCGTTCTGCTAAAATAAACAGAATGCAAATTAAAACATCATTGGGTTTGAAATTTTTCGCGGAATTTTCAAAAGACTGCCTTGCAGTCCTTTGGATTGATGTTTGCACTGCTTGCCGCAAAACACTGTTGAATGCGGTTTTCACTTTCTCTTTTAGTTATGCTGATTGCCCTGTTGGTTGCCGATACTGCTCGGGCGCAGTTCGACGAAGGCATGTGGGGTACGGTGCAAAGGAGTGTTGAAGCCGGAAGTCAGAATGGACGGAAGTCAGGCTTTCCGGATGAAGTAAGCGAAAAACTGAAATCAAAGCTGGCCGATTCAGACGAGGGTAAGGCAAGATATACGGCAGAGTATCCGCGCAAAGTGAGTTTCAAGGCCTTTGAAAGAAAGCATGCAGCACCACGTATTTTTCAGGTGCTGGCCGAAGGCGATGGGTACTTGCTGTTGTGCCTCAGCGCGGTAGAACATCCATGCGATTGCAAGGGCGATTTGTACATCTACACGGCAAAACGAAAACGGCCCTATGCGGTGGAGCGCCCACTCTTGTTTTCAATGCGAAAAAGCCTGGTGCGCGAAATCAACGAATGGGGCGACTATGAATTAGACGAAGAGCAGTTCGACAATTACTGCGAGGTGATGGAGTGGTTGATGAGAAGGGAATGAAAAATGAAGAGCATGATATTGCATTCGGCTCAATTTAGACCTAATCAACAATGAGCTCGGATATATCCTTTTTGAGTTGGGGTAGGTATAGTTCGATTGTAGCCCAGACAATACTGTAGTCCACCTCGATGTAATCATGAATAAGTTTGTCTCGCATTCCGGCCATATTTTTCCACTCAATTCGTGGATGCTGAGATTTGAGCTCTGCTGAAACCCTTTTTGCAGCCTCTCCGATAATCTCAAAATTTCTGATTACTGCATCCATTTTCTGTTGGTCAGAGTAAAAATCCTCTTCGGATACACCATCTGTGTACGAAAGAATCAACTTCACGGAATCTAAAATGTGCTTAAGATAAATGTTATCCGATTTCGACATATCAGGAAATTTGCTTCACTTCTCTGAGCACATCGTCACGAAAAAATTTACTCAGCGCGCCTTCTGTTACTAAATCAACCTTTACGCCCAATTTTTCGGAAAGCGCCATTTCCAGACCCACTAAATCAAGCAGCGTTAATCGGCTCTTAAACTTTACGAGAATATCCATGTCGCTTCCGGCTTTGTTTTCTCCCCTGGCATACGAGCCGAAAATACCTATGTATTCAGGTGAGAAAGGCGCCAATGTGGATTGGATAATATCAGACTGCTGTTTTGAAATCATAGGAGTTCCGAATAACAACCGAAAAGTAGCTGTTTTGACGCGTTTTTCCAATCACAAATGAATCTGTCTTTCGCTTGGGATAAATCACATTGAATACTCCGTCGTGGGCTGATTGAATTTGTCGGCATTTAAAAACGCCACCCTAATCCTCCAACATCCTCATCGCCTCCTGGGCAGAAATCACCTGACCACTGAATTCACCCACTACAAATGCGTCGGGGAAACCGGCCGCCACAACCTTGTTTCGGGCGGCTTGCGCGGCATCGTAGCTGCTGAAGTTTCCGTAGAGATAGCGCGTGGTTCCGTCAGCTCCGCGAATGGGGTTGATATCGCCCAGTTCAATAAACTGATCCAACACCGCCGTAGGAACTTCATCGCGGTATGCGCCCAACTGAACTTTGAAAAGAATACGCTTACTGTCAAACGCCGGAGAGGCAACCTCGCGTGTGCTGTCATCCTGACCACTTACAACAGCTCCGGCCTCGTTGAGTGAGATTCGCTTACCACCTCTGTAGGCAGTGATAAAAGCACCTTCAAAACCTTGTAGGAGCAAATCAACTTTGTGGTCGGCTGCTTTCTGGATATTGGTGAAAGAACCGCTTACGTATCGGGTAAGTCCGTCTTGACCTTTGAGTACAAGTAATTCAGGAACACCGGTAAACACATCTTTGCTCAACGGATTGGCAAACGCGCCGATCTGCACGCGGTACACCACATCGAGGGTTGGAGCAGAAAGTTCCTCTTCGAAGGCTTCATCTACCCTGGAAATGCGGCGCAAATCGGCTTCGATGGAAGCTACATCTTCATCAGGAGTGAGGATGTTTCCGTCTTCGTCCACCACAACCAATCCACTGATTCCATCGGCTTCGAGGCTGATTTTTCGCTCTACAGCCTTGTAAAGTTCCTCATAACTACCGAAGAGGTAAACCGTTTCTCCGTCTACTTCGCGCGTCACCACATCAGGAATACTCAGGAAGCGCTCAATCATTTCGTTGCTCAACTCAGAGTCACTGTCCGCTTTTACGCGGTAGAGAGCTTTTCGGGGACGCTCCGTTTTTTTCGTTGCAGGGCGCGATTCAGTTTCTACGCGCGACCGTAATTTGTTGTATTCCTGAAGTGAGTCAATCCAGAAATAGTAGCGCATGGCAAAGGTGTCGTCGGATATGGCCACACCGTGTTCGTCCACAAAGGCACCGCGAGGAGTATCGGGCTCAAGGTCGCGATAGTCGGGAACACCGTCTCCATCACTGTCAATGGGGCAGCCACGGCTATCAACTTTCACGCCTTCAGGTGTTCCAGGACATTCGTCTTTGAAATCGGGCACACCGTCTCCGTCCTCATCCTCAAGCTCCAGTGCCAGAAAATCAACACCTTTGTAGTGTTCGCGTATTTTTTTCTTTTTTCCCTTTACCGCAAAATCATAGCTCAGAGCAGCCGTAGTGTACATAAAGCGGTCATTGCTGCTGTTACCCTGCCGAACGCCGATGCTTTGCTCAGTAATTCCGTCAATGTAGTTGGTAAAGGTGAAATGCATTTCAGTACCCACCCGAAGCCTTACCTGATCGGTTAGGTTGAGTGTTACTCCCGCGCCAACCGGAATGGCCCAGGAGCGCTCGGGGTAGGGGCCCAGACCATCGGCATCCAGCTTGCGAATATCGGTGTCGTAAATGTAATTACGCTGTATTTCAAAGGCTTCATTGGCATTTGGGGCGCTTTCCGGTAGATTTCGAATGGTGCCGTCGCTCCAGTAGTGATACCGATTTCCGTCGCTGTCGTGCAAATCCGTTTTGGAGAGGAACTCAAACCCTGCGATTCCCAGTGAAACATACGGTGCCACGGGTGAGCCAGGCTTCAACAGGTGGCTGAAATTGTACGAAAGACTCGCGCCCATCATGGTAATGCGCGACGAGAAGTTGAGGTGTCGTGGTCCTGCGGTTTCATTCATGACCAGCCTTCCGTAGAGGGCAAAGGCGTCAAAATCGAGATACTCGTTAAGCGGTGTTCCCAGTCTGAAATGCGCTCCCACAGGTCCGAGGAGCGGATTGCTTTGGCTGAAAGAAGAACCTACATCTCCGTAAAACGCCAATCGCCCGATACCTACTTCGAGCCTTGGCTTAACGAGCGTTTCGGTTTCCACAGTGTTATCAACTTCCTCGCTTTGCGCCAAGCCTTGCATTACAAATGCAGCCAGTAGTAGGGCAGAGAGCAGATATTTGAACGAGGCTTTCATCCTATGATGACATTACGAGCAAATTTACACGGTTGTTACGGTACCCATCGCTGATTACTGATCATGAGCGCTTCCTGCACGGTGATTCGGTTTCCATCGTTGTAAGCGGTTACGAAAGGTCCGGGAAAGTTGTAGTTGTCGTTGAGCTTTTCGCGATGGTTGCGTGCTTCCTTGTACTGGTTAAATCCGCCGGTGGTGTATTTCACCCAACCCTCGTGGTTTTCAATGCCAAATGAATCGCGAAACTTGTGACGGTCGGCAAAGTATTGGGCATCTACCACTTTGCGGGCAGCCGTGATTTGAATTTTGTAGGTGATTGCTGTTTCGGGCATGGTGCTGGGAGCCGCAGGAGGTGCTTTAGGCTTTGGCTCCGGTTTTGGCTCCGGCTTCGGCTCCGGCTTCGGCTCTGGCTTTGGCTCCGGAACTGGCTCGGGCTCAGGTTCAGGTTGAGATTCCGGTTGAGTCTCCGTTTGTGGTTCTTCAACCAGAGCCACTTCGGGTTCTTCATCCCACAGCGTTCCTGATTCCCATTCGTCGCTTACTTCGGTCTCAAGTCGAATGCTCGGTTCGGGTTCTACTTCGGTTTCAGGCTCAGGTTCGGGCTCAGGGGTTTCGTCAGCTACCAGATCGGGCTCTTCTTCAGGCTTTTCAAAAGGAATTTCGCCTACAGTTACTGAGCGTGTTTCATTGTCGCTCAAAAAGGAGAACTCTCCGGTGATGTCGAAATTGGGAGCGGAGGGTTCATGCACCGGAATCATCTCGTATCGAAGGGTAATTTCCGGTCTGTCGGGAATATCGAACCACACAAATTTCACCTGCGTACCTACCATGTTGAACACTGCATCGGAGCGCTCAAGGGCAACGGCTGTGTAATCGGCGGGTATTTCCTCCTGAAGTTTGGCAAAACCGCCCAGATTGCTTTTGAGAATGGTGAGCTCAACAACGTAGCGTCCGCCCTCACCGGGTGTGATCTCGCGGTGCACAAAAGCGGTTGCCTTACCGTTGCCGGGTTGCTCTACTTGCGCGATAGGTTCAGCGCTGCCGGTAGCAATCATGGCTTCCGGAATGTCATGTACAAGACGCTGGTTGTCGTCAATGTAAGAGAAGTGCCCTTCAATTTTCTTCAAGCCATCGGCATCCGGACGGGCAATGAGGCGATACTTCAGATTCACCACCTTTTCTTCAGGCAGGGCCATCCAGATGAACTTTGCTTTGTTGTCCTGAAAAGTAAACGAGGCACCGTTGTTTTCAATGGCTTCAATGACCAATCCGGGGTCAACATTGAGTTGAAACTTGGCAAATCCGGCCACTTTTCCCTTGCTGATAGTCACGTTGACTTCAGCACTTTGGCCGGGTGCAAGCTTGTTTGGAAGGTCTTGTGTGACACTGATTTTTTGCAACACGAAAAAATTCAGTATTGCCAGAAATATGATATTCAGTAGGATAAGGGCACCTTTGATCATAGCGGTCGAAATGTACGAGGTGGTTTTAACAAAACTACCGCTATACAGGGTGCACCGTCGGAGCTGTGTGCTGATTTACAAACAGCCCCGTGTTAAAACGGAAAGTAGCCAGATAAGGTCTAGAAGTTGGGGCGCAAGAGGTACTTGCTGTAAAAAGCGTTGATTTTTTCAATGGCCTCGTCGCAGGTGTCAACCAAATGAAAAAGATCCATGTCTTCCGGACTGATGGTTTGGTATTCGTCGCGAAGCGTGCGCAGAATCCAATCGTAAATACCGGCCCAGAATTCTTTTCCGACCATGATTACCGGAAAGCGACCGATTTTTTCGGTTTGAATCAGTGTGAGTGCCTCAAAGAGCTCATCGAGTGTTCCGAAACCTCCGGGTAGGACAATAAAACCTTGTGAGTACTTGATAAACATTACTTTGCGAACAAAAAAGTAGTCGAACATGATGTTTTTGTCCTTGTCCACGTAGGGGTTCGACTCTTGTTCAAAGGGTAGGTCAATGTTGAGACCTACAGATGTTCCGTCGGCTCTTTGAGCTCCTTTGTTGGCGGCCTCCATGATGCCGGGTCCTCCTCCCGTAATTACGCCGTAACCGTTTCGACTGAGTTCAAAGGCAATTTCTTCGGCGAGTTGATAGCTGGGGTGGTCGTCCGTAAAACGCGCAGAGCCAAAAATCGACACGCAGGGTTTTATTTTGGAGAGTTTTTCAAAGCCTTCCACAAACTCCGACATGATTTTGAAAATGGCCCAACTGTCGTTGGTTTTGGTTTCATTCCAGCCTTTTTGTTTAAAGGCAATCTTGATTTTCTTGTCCGATTTATTCATGGTTGAGTTCTTCTTTTAAAAACCTTGCGGTATGACTTTCGGTGCAATGTAAGAGTTCTTCGGGAGTTCCGGTAAAGAGCACCTTACCTCCGCGTGAGCCGCCCTCTGGTCCCAAATCAATGATATGGTCGGCCACCTTGATGATGTCCATGTTGTGTTCAATTACCAGCACGGAATTCCCTCCGTTTACCAGCCGGTTGAGCACGTCAATCAACATCCGCACGTCCTCAAAGTGCAAGCCGGTAGTGGGCTCGTCAAGAATGTAAAAGGTGTTGCCGGTGTTTCTTTTGGATAGCTCGGTGGCCAGTTTTACACGCTGTGCTTCTCCGCCCGAGAGCGTTGTGCTCTGCTGACCTAGGGTGAGGTAGCTCAAACCAACGTCATTCAGGGTTTTTAGTTTTTGCTTGATTTTGGGAATCTCGCTGAAGAAGTCCAGCCCCTCTTCAACGGTCATGTCCAGCACGTCGGCAATGGATTTTCCCTTGAAGCGCACCTCCAGCGTTTCGCGGTTGTAGCGCTTGCCGTTGCAGGTTTCGCACTGCACATACACGTCGGGCAGAAAGTTCATCTCGATGGTTCTCACACCTGCGCCTTTGCAGGTTTCGCAGCGCCCACCGCTGGTATTGAAGGAAAACCTGCCGGGTTTGTAACCCCTGATTTTCGCTTCGGGAAGCTCTGCAAACAGGTTGCGGATATCGTTGAACATCCCGGTGTACGTGGCGGGATTGCTTCGCGGGGTTCGGCCAATGGGCGACTGGTCAATTTCAATCACCTTGTCGAGGTTTTTGAGCCCCTTGATGTCGTCGTAGGGCAGTGGTTTTTTCACCCCCTGGTAAAAATGCTGATTCATAATGGGGTAGAGGGTGCCGTTGATGAGCGACGACTTTCCGCTACCCGAAACGCCTGTTACGCAAATGAACTTCCCGAGGGGGAAATCAACCGTTGCGTTTTGCAGGTTGTGACCGCGGGCCCCAATCAGCGTGAGGGTTTGTCCGTTTCCTTCGCGCCGCGTTTTGGGTACTTCAATTTTCTTGCTTCCGAAGAGGTATTGTGCGGTGAGTGAGTTCACATCGCGGAAGCTTTCAACTTCTCCGCCGCCCATGATTTTGCCTCCGTGCAAGCCTGCCGCCGGACCGATATCCAACAGGTAATCAGATTGTAGAATCATCTCTTTGTCGTGCTCTACAACTATTACCGAGTTACCGGCATCGCGCAGTTGCTTGAGTGATTCAATCAGGCGGTTGTTGTCGCGTTGGTGCAGTCCGATGCTGGGCTCGTCCAAAATGTACAGCACGCCTACCAGTCGGGAGCCAATTTGGGTCGCAAGGCGAATGCGTTGTGCCTCACCACCCGATAGCGACCGGGAACTGCGGTTCAGGGTGAGGTATTCTAGTCCCACATCAAGCAGGAAACGCGTTCGGTTGCGAATTTCTTTAAGTACCTCGCGTGCAATGCTGTTCTGGCGTTCGTCCAGCCGTTCTTCAATGCCCTCAAAAAAGTTGGCAAACGACTGGATATCCATTTTGGCCAGTTCAAAAATGTTGTGTTCAGCAATTTTAAAGTGCAGCGCTTCGTCTTTCAGTCTGCTGCCGTTACAGGTTGGGCAGTCAATTTTGTTCATGAAGCCCTGTGTCCACCTGAGAATGCTCCTGGAAGTGCTTTCCTCTGCCTGACGGTTGATAAAGTGAATGATACCCTCGTAGGTCACGGTGTAGTCGCTCAATCCCACGGAGCTCTTTACGGTGATGGGTTCGTCGGTTCCGTATAGCAGCTGGCTGAGTACCCCTTCGTCCACATCGCCTACAGATGTATCGAGACTAAATCCGTGTTTTTCCAGGAGGGTTTCAACCTGCTTAAAAATCCAGTTGTTTTTGTAGCTGCCCAACGGAGCGATTCCTCCTTTGCGGATGCTCAGGCTCTTTTTGGGAATGACTTTATTGATGTCAATTTCAGAGATTTCTCCCAATCCGTTGCATTTGGGACATGCGCCGTAGGGAGAGTTGAAGGAGAAGAGATTAGGCTCCGGCTCGTTGTATGAAATGCCGGTGTCGGGGCACATCAGAAATTTGCTGAAGTAGCGTTCCGTTTCGTTGTCGAGGTTGAGGGCGATGAAGGTTCCTTTTCCCAGCCGAAGCGCGGTTTTAATGGATTCGCGAAGGCGCTGGCTGTCGCCCTTGCCCGGCACTACGCGGTCAATCACAATATCAATATCGTGCACCTTGTAGCGGTCGAGCTTCATGTTGGCGTGAATTTCTTTGAGCTCGCCATCCACGCGTACCCGTACAAATCCCTGACGGCCTATTTGCTGAAATAGTTCGCGATAATGCCCCTTTCGTCCTTTAACAATGGGGGCAAGCAGCACCACTTTTTGCCCTGTCATATCTTCCTCGAGCAGAGATACTATCTGGTCTTCGGAGTAGCGCACCATCCGTTTGCCGGTTTTGTAGGAATAGGCGTGGGCTGCGCGCGAGAAAAGCAGACGCAGAAAATCGTAAATCTCGGTAATGGTACCCACGGTAGAGCGCGGGTTTTTACTTACGGTTTTCTGTTCGATGGAAATGACCGGACTAAGGCCGGAAATCTTGTCAACGTCGGGGCGCTCAAGGTTGCCGAGAAACTGCCTCGCGTAGGCCGAAAAGGTTTCGATATAGCGGCGTTGTCCTTCAGCGTATAGTGTATCGAAAGCCAGCGATGACTTTCCGCTTCCGCTCAGGCCTGTGATTACCACCAGCTTATTGCGCGGAATGCTTACATCAATGTTTTTGAGATTGTGCACACGGGCACCCCGTACGTCAATAAAGACTTCTTTCTTCATACCTGCCTGCGGCTTGCTAGAGTGTGTCTGTTGCAAGACTATCGTTTTCAAAAACCAGTGTTTCGGAGGCGATGAAACCTGTAAATCCTTTTGCGGGTAACTGGATGTAGTACGTCTTTCGCCCCGGGTTTCTCAAGAACGCATCGCGAAGCCATGGGTTCAGAATTTTCAGGATTTTGTAGTTCACCCCGTGTTCAAAGGCAAAGTCTGCAAAGTCGTTCACGGGCTCGTTTAAGGCAACTGTTCTGGTTTTTAGCGGCGGGTAAAGGTCTTTGTCGCGAAAGAAAAACCCGTAGTCACGCGGTTTGGTCATGATTTCCTTGATGGCCACGATGCGAAATACATAACGAGCGGTTTCTTCAATGAGCAGCATATCGTAGTAGTTCTGCACTTTTTGGCGCTTCATCTGGCGGTCCAATCCGTTCATGCCCATGTTGTATGAGGCGGCCGCCATGGTCCAGCTGCCATACTTTTTGTAGGCGGTTTTCAGGTATTTGCAAGCGGCTTCTGTGGATTTTTCGAGGTGGTATCGCTCGTCCACTTCGCCATTTACTTCCAGTCCGTACTCGATTGCTGTGTTTTTCATGAATTGCCAGAAACCAGTGGCACCCGCCGGTGAAACCACATTTTGCAAACCGCTTTCAATCAGGGCGAGGTACTTGAAATCATCAGGGACACCATTTTTGGCCAGAATGGGCTCAATGATGGGGAAATAGCGATTCGCTCGTTTGTGAAAAAGCAGGGTTTGAGACTGCCAATACGTATTGATGAGCAGCTCGCGATCCAGTTTTTCCCGAACATCCAAACTTTGCATCGGCACTTCCTCATTGGCAAAATCCAGTTCGTCGGGTAGGTTGAGGGCAAAAATGCGGTAGTTGGATGTGAACTCTTTCTGGTGGCTATCGTCATGCTTTTCCATTTCAATACTTGTGGAAAACTGAAAGAGTTTTACCACGAGCAAGACCACCAGGAAAAGGGTGACAATAAGTGAAATTCGTTGCAGGTATATCATCAGAAGTAGTTAGTTGATGTAGTTGGCTTTATTGATTTTGGCCAGATAAAACATCACGGACAAAAGTAGCACGAAGTATGCCAGAACCCCTCCCGCATGCCACCAGGTCCAGGTTTCAACATATTTCTGGAAGAAAATGGTGGCCAGTAATGAAAGAGCACCCACTCCGCCAAAGGCCATTGCCACCTGACTATCTGACAGACCCTGATAGGATAGAACGTGGGTTGTGTGGTCTCTTCCACCAACAAAAGGAGACTGTCCTCGTCGTATTCGGTTGATAACTACAATAGTGGTATCCATGATGGGGAGAAGAAATACGAGCAGGGTAATGCTGATTTGCCGCGAAACGAGAAATTCGCCGCTCAGGCTCGGGGCATTCCAGCAGTAACGGATTCCTATGAACGCAAGAAACAATCCTAGAAATTGGCTTCCGGTATCGCCCATATACATTTTAGACGGATTCCAGTTGAAGAATAAAAAGCCAATGAGCGCGGCTACAACACCCAGTACAATCATAAACTCAGCGGTACCCAACTCACCCATTACATAAATGGTGAGTAGCGCGCTGAGCAGGATAAACAATGATACTACCGAGGTGATGGCGTCCATGTTATCGAGCATATTGATGGAGTTCATCATACCGATGGTCCAGAAAACGGTGAGAACATAGTTGAGGTAATCCCACTCAAATAGCTCGATGTGTGTGCCAGTGAGTATGAGTATCAACCCGCAGGAAACCTGAACCAAAAATTTGAGGAGCGGTCTGGTATTATAAGCGTCATCTGCCAAGCCCATTAGGAAAGCAATGAGTGCCGTGAGCAGCAAGCCCAGAAGTTGCGTGCTTTTAAATACTTCTTCCGGAAAGAAGAAGATCGAGTAGCAAACAAGCGAAATGAGAAATACCATGAAGAACGTGATGCCACCAATAGCGGGTTTTGACTCAGAACTCCAACGGATCGCCTTGGCTCCTTTTTGGTTTTTGGTGCCCATTGTTTTTGTGAAACGCAGCAGAATGGAATTGGTAAGAAGTGAAAACGCGGTGGTTCCAAGAAAGAAGAGCGAATAAATTAGAAAGATGTACTGAGATTGGTCCATAGGTGGTGGCGGCGTTCGGTTGACGAATTAAAACAAAGACGTGAAATCTTCAAAACGCTGCCCCATTTTATCTTTTTCAGATACCAGTGGAGTTTTTGTTTTCCATTGAATTTTGAGCATCGGGTCGTTCCAGGCTATGCAGCCTTCGCTGTTTTTTTCGTAATAATCGGTGCATTTGTACACAAAAACTGTCTGTTCTTCAAGCGTTAAAAAGCCGTGGGCAAATCCTTCCGGGATGTACATCTGAAGGTGGTTTTCTGCTGAGAGTTCCACTTCAAAGTGCTGCCCGTAGTGAGGAGAGTGCCTGCGGATATCTACCACTACATCCTGAACTGCACCTTGAAGCACTCGAACCAATTTACCTTGAGCGAATGGTGGATTTTGAAAATGTAGTCCACGTAGAACGTTCTTTTGAGACAGAGATTGGTTGTCTTGAACAAAATCGGTTCTCACGCCCGTGAGTTCAGCAAATCGTTTCGCGTTGTAAGACTCGTAGAAGTAGCCCCTGTCATCCCCAAAGAGAGTTGGTTTCAGCAGCAGAACGCCGTCCATTATGTGCTTTACGATTTCCAAAGCTGAAACCATTTTTTTGAGCCTGTATTGCTGCTCTCTTCATAATAACCGTAGGCTTGTCCGTATCCATATCCGTATCCATAACCGTAACCGTAGTTATATCCGTAGCGATGTCTGTTCACTTCTACACTATTTAGAACCACGGTTACCCGAGTTATTCCGTTTTCGTTCATCAGCCTGTCTACGTTTTGAACAAAATGCTTTTTACTGTAATCAGCTCTGAAAACATATATCGGGTAGTCAACCATCTTGAAGATTGGAATTCCATCCGTTACCATGCCTACAGGTGGGTTGTCGATAATAATTACATCGTACAAACTCTTCAACTCCTCAATGATATCCACGGTTCGGTCACTTAGGATAAGTTCTGAGGGATTGGGTGGGAGTGGGCCTGAGGTAATGAAGTCGAGATTGTCGAGGTTGCTCTGCTGTACACACTCCTGGATGGTGTTTTTTCCTACTATGAGCGTGCTCATGCCCCGGGTGTTTCCTACACCAAAACCAGCGTGGATTTTTGGCTTGCGCAAATCCATGTCCAGTATTATGACTCGCTTGCCAGAAAAGGCTATGATACCAGCAAGGTTAATAGCGATAAATGTTTTACCCTCACCAGATACGGTAGAGGTAATTGCAATGGTTTTGGGGCCGTCTTGAGAGGCATCTACAAATTGCAGGTTGGTCCGTATGGTTCTAAAGGCCTCTGCAATCATAGATTTAGGATTTTTGTCTATTACCATCTGCGAAATGGGCACCTCCTCAGTGTACTTCGGTGTCATGCCCAAAATACCCACGGAAGCGTTGGTTTGCTTGGTGATTTCATTCAATGATGTGATTTCGTCATGCATGAGATATCGCACCAATACCATGACAGCACTAATAAGTACAGTCAGAATGATGGCTATCGCAAAAACCATGTTTCTGTTGGGGGCGATAGGAACAGACGGTATCCTGGCTTCTTCCAAAATCCGATTCTCAGGTACAAAACCGGCCTTACTGATTCGGTACTCTGTTTGTTTTTCCAATAGAAGGGTATAGTACTTTTCATTTATTTTAAAGTGACGCTGCAAACGGGCGTACTCCAGTTCTTTTTCAGGTAGTTGGTAGAATGATGCTTCGAAATCTTTGAGTTTGTCCTGAAAAAACGTGCGCCTTGCTTGTAAGTTAGATCGCATTGATTGTATTGCCTCAAGGATCAATCTTTTTTGTATTTCTACCTGGTATTCGATGTTTCGGACAGCACCATGGTTTCCTTTCACGTTGAATCCCATTTCTTCCTTTCTAAGCAGAATTTCGCGTAAATCCGTAATCAGGCCTGATAAGGAGTTTTCCAAACGGGTACCAACTATAAGGGGAATAAGGGTATAGATGTCTGTTTCCTTTGGGTTAGCCAGCGCAACTTTTTCTAATTCGCTCAGCAGTTGCTCTTCGTACTCAAGCTCCATCTGGCGATCGTCATACTGCTGAAAATAACTAAGGTAGAACTCAGAAATTCTGTTCAGGTCAGATATTTTGTTGTCCTTCATGAACATACTGAGTTCAAATTCAGTTAATCGAAGCTCGTTGTAGACTTCATCAATTTGGTCATCAATAAAGCGGATGATGTTTGATGCACTCAGTTCGCGAGTTTCCTGATCGTATTGTAAATACTGATGAGCGTGTGCCATTACAAAATCTCTTGCAAGAGTGGCATTGTGGTTTTTACAAGAAATCTGGATGGTTTGTGCTACGTTGTTCATTACACGTACCTCCATGCTATTTCTGAATCTCGATACCAGTGAGTTAGGGTTGTTTATAACGAAGTAAAGTTCATTGTCAGAACCTTTGTCGGAGTTTTCTTCCAGAGGTGGTGCCAAATCAATATGGCCTTCAAAAAAGCTGGTTCTTACATAGTCACGTGGGTAAAAGGGCTCGGATATGGCATTGTTGTTCAAATGCAATACATAGCGGCCATCTGCCAGGTTGCGAATGAAAATTTGTTTATCCAGGATGCTACTATCTGTGATTGCAATCAAATTGAGTTTGGGCTGAGAAACGCGATAGAGCTGTCTTGTGAGTATGTCGCCTTTCAGGTAATAACTTACCTTAAGAGGCAGACGTTTTACGGTTTCCTGTAGTAAAAGTTTGGATCTGAGTAGTTCCAGTTCGGCAGATAGGGTTTTTTCTTCGTAGATTTTGTTGACCTGAAGAACCTTGGTTGCGTTATCGCTTTTGGAAAGCTGTATAATGGTTGATGCCTGATAAACAGGTGCGTTATATCTCAGATAAAGGTATGCGGCAGCGATGGCAAAAGCAGCCAGAAGTGCTATCCATTTCAGGCTCTTTCGAGCAATGTAGAGAAACAGCCCCAACTCAAACTGACTACCAAAATTGGTGAGACGTTCTTTATAGCTTTCGTAGCTCTGATTTACTTTGGATATATTCTCGTCAATCATGAACGCATTTTATCTCACTATATTGATGAGAACGAGAAATGTGGTAAGCAGTCCAACCAGCGGAGTAACATCTCTGAGGGCTTCTGCTACATATTGAGGAACAGGCTCAACATAAATAATGTCATTTGCCTGAACAATGATATCTCCATCGGCCACACCGTCAATTTTTGCCAGATTGATCAGATAAACCTTACGTCCTTCGGGTGAATTTCTAATCAGCTTAATTTTGCTTGCGTTACCACGCTTGGCTACCCCACCTGCCATTGCCAGTGCTTCAGTTACGGTCATGTTGTTGTTGGTGAGAGTAATAACGCGCGCGTCTCCGCCAGAACCGGGCATTACGATTACGCGATTGTTGGTGATTTCGAGCATGGCATAAGGCCGTACATAGTATTCAGCATAAAGCTCTTCGAGGTAGAATTCAGCATCCCGCACCGTCATCCCGGCAAGTTTTGTCAGTCCAATGGTGGGGAGCTTTACATAGCCGGTAACCTCAACCCGGTAACGAATGATGTTCTGCATGTTTCGCATCATCATCTGGTTTTGTTGTCCGCCACCTACTGCTCCGCTCCCTGAAGTTAAGTCAATAAGCAAAAAACCGTCATTCGAGTAGAGCCTGAAGTTCAACAGGTCAAACGGCTGAATTTTGTATTCCAGATCCATTACCTCCGGTGGAATGTCGTAATCATAACCAATAGGGGTTTTGAACATCAGGTCTTTGTTGATATTGCAAGAGGCAATGGCGAAGGCCATGGAAAGAAACAGTAACGCGCGTTTCGTGGTCATCTCAGTTTAAAAGTTCTTGGTAAAGTTGAGCCATGTCATCGGCAAGGCGTTGGTAATGAAATTTTTGATGCACATACAACCACCCATCAGCCCCAAATTCTTCACGTAAGGCATCATCTTCAATGAGTCTTAATAAATTGTTGGCTAAGGTAACATGATTATTCGTTTCGCTCAAAAGTGCTGTCCGACCTGATATCACGATATTTTCAATACCCCCAACACGAGTTGTCACAATGGGTTTGTTGGCCGCTTGGGCTTCAATTAGTGACACTGGTGTGCCTTCGTTTTTAGAAGTAAGACAGACAATGTCAATGCCTGCATTAACATAGTCGATGTCTTTGATCCATGATGTGAAGGTGACGCTGCATCGGTTGTCACCTGTAGTCATTGCGAGACCAAGCTCGACGCAAAGTGCTTCAAGGCGTGCCCGTTCTTCACCATCACCTACAACAAAGGCTCTGATTTTTCGCCGTGTTCTATGTTGCAGAATAGCTATTGACCTCAAGAATAAGTCGTGGTTCTTGATGGGCACCAAACGGCCAATAATCCCCACAGCGATTTCATCTGTAGCCAGCCCGTACTCTGTTCTGAAGCGCATCCGTTTTTCTTCCATTGATTCTGTAAAGCGACCCAAGTCGAAGCCAAGTGGGATGATTCTGACCTTCTCCTCCGGACATACTTTGTGAACTTTGACGAGCTCATTTTTCTGCCCTTCGCTTAATGCTACAATACAGCTTGATTTTGACGCCAAAAAACGCTCCACCCCTCGGTAGAACGAAGTTGTGATGGGGTTGAAATAAGAATGGAAGGAGTGCCCGTGAAAGGTGTGAACAATGACCGGTACTTTCATCTGGGCTGCGGCCAATCGCCCCAATGCTCCCGGTTTTGACGCGTGTGTGTGAACAATGTCTGGTTTGAAATCGTGAATAAGCTGCTTGATTTTTTGAAAGGCCAACCGATCTTGAAGTGGATTAACTTCTCTTCGCATTTCATTCAAAATGACAGGCTTGAGCCCAAGCTGATCTACAATGTGCATCGAGCTTCCCTCCGAATCTTCTTTCATTCCACCTACCAATAGCGTCTCGAAATCTCCCGGCAGGTATTTCGTGAGGTAAGCTGCGTTGTAAGTGGGTCCGCCTAAATTAAAGCGGTTGATAATGCGAAGTACGCGTGGCATGAAAAGCTCCCCCTGTTTATAGCTGTTACAAAGTAACGAAAAAATTACTCATCCCAAACTCTTGAAGGTTTTGAACCACCAACTTTGAAAAACAAGAAAGCTCCAAAGCAGGGGGGCATAACTGTTGTTCTTGAGTTGGTAAAAGTCATTCAGAACCTCCTCCAGCACGGACGAGTTAAAAACGGCTTGCTCTTCGATAAGTTGCCTGTTGCTGTATTTGTCAACTTGCTCTTTGAGAACCGTACGCAACCAGCTTTCCATGGGTACCTCAAATCCTTTTTTGGGTCGGTTAAACACTTCATTCGGTAATTCGGACTGAAAGGCGCTGCGCAATAGTAGTTTACCAGAGCTTGCGTTCAGCTTGTAAGACGGGGGGAGGCTGTTCACATATTGAACCAAATGGTGTTCGAGAAAAGGCGTTCGTACCTCAAGACCATGCGCCATGCTCATCTTATCAACCTTGGTGAGCATATCGTTGGGGAGTAACCACAGTTGGTCCGAAAGGAGCACAGAGTTAAAGTCGTTTTCATCTAAATTGTTGCCAACAAGTTCGTTGAGTCCTTGAGAGGAGTTTTTCTTGTCCAACAGCAAATCCATAGCGGTTTTTTCATCCGACCACCGAAGCCATTGGGTGTAGCGCTCCGCAAACGGCAGCCTTAGTCCATCGCTGTATTTGCTTAATTTCCTGATAAAATCGCCTTGTTTTTGTGTGCGACTGCCTCCCGGTAAAAACGAAAGCAGGGGGGCGGCGCTTTTCAGCAAAAGGTTGGTAGCACTTTTCTGACCGGCTCGAAATAGCGCCATGTGCTTGCGATAACCGCCAAACAGCTCATCGGCGCCATCGCCCGACAAAATCACTTTCACATGCTGAGAGGTATAAGCACTCAACATATACACGGCTATGGCCGAGCTATCTGCAAAGGGCTCGTCAAAGTGGTTGAGCACCGCAAAAGCTGCTTCTTCCATTTCTTTCTTTCCAACCCTGATTTCGTGATGCGTGCTGCCAATATGCTTTGCCACCTGTGCTGCGTATGCTGATTCGTCCAGATAGGCGTGGTCATCGAACCCCACCGAAAAGGTGTTGACCCCGCTGAGGTGTTTGGCCGCAATATGGCTCACAATGGATGAGTCAATTCCACCACTTAGAAAAGTTCCGAGGGGTACGTCCGACACCAAACGCATCCGCACCGATTCGTCCAACATCTGCCGTACCTTCTCAACAGCGTTCTCGAAAGTGTCTGTTGAGCTTGTATTACTGCAGAGGTCGAAATATTTCTGTTTCTCTACATTTCCGTCTTTTACGGTGAGAAACTCGCCCGGCATGAGTTTTTGAACTTCTTTGAGGGCCGTCCATGGAGCGGGGATGTAGGTGAGCTGGAAATACAAGCGCAAAGCGTCATAATCCAGCTCCGTTTTGATTCCCAGCGCCTTGAAAACGCTCATCTCCGAGCCAAACAGGAAGCGAGTGTCTTGCGAGCTGTAGTACAGTGGTTTGATACCCATTCTGTCTCTGGCCAGCCACATGGTTTCCGATTG
>SKUL01000156.1 GCA_007129985.1 Flavobacteriales bacterium | reverse complement strand
GAATATCGCGCCCACAATGGCCACCAACTGAATAATGAGAATACTGATAATCAGGCTATCAGCACTCATAGGTTCGATTTGCCCTTCGCTGTTGATCTGCTTCACCTCTTTGGCCGCAAAGGTGGCCGCCATGTACATGACCGTTTGTACCGCAGTGTTGAACACAAAAAACGCCACCAGGTAGCGCCACAGTCGTTTGGTTTGTTTCAGTTCGTGCCACACTTTTACCAGCTCCAGGTAGCCCTTGTGAATGACATCGCCCTTCGGTTTTCGACCGTACACATTGGCGGGCAATCGAAAAAAGGTAATCTGCGCAAAACCCGCCCACCATATTCCTACCGACAGAAAACTCAATCGCGCAGGCAGTGATTTATTCTCGGGATCAATACCAAACCATTCCGGCATCATGATCATGGCCAAGTTGAGCAGGAGCAGCAAAACACTGCCGATGTAGCCCATCGCATAGCCCTGTGCGCTCACCCGGTCGTGGTCCTTGGGCTCGGCAATTTCGGGAAGGTAGGCGTCGTAAAACACCAGGCTCGCGCAAAAAGCCGCGCAGGCAATAAACACCATCGACATTCCGAAATACAGGCTATTCATATCAAAGAAATACAGCCCAATACACGCCGCCGAGCCGAGGTAACAGAAAAACATGAGGTAGTTTTTCTTGCTTCCGGTATAGTCGGCAATACCCGACAACAAAGGCGAAATAATGGCCACAAGCAGAAAGGCTGCCGACATGGTGTAGCTGTACAATGCGGTGTTTCGCAAGCCGGTGGCCTCGTACACCAGGTCGGTAATTACATCGCCCTCGGGGGTCTTGATAACCGAAACCGCTTCGTAAAAGATGGGGAAAATGGTAGAGGTGATCACCAGCGAATACACCGAGTTGGCCCAGTCGTACATGGCCCATCCGCGAATGACTTTCTTGTCGCCTTTTTTCAGCATTGCGGGCACAATGTAATTACTCTTTGGGAACTGACTTCAACCCAGACTACCCAAAATAAAAGGCGCCAAACTGAGAAGCTTCGACAATCAGGCTTTTGAACTTACTTCAGATAGATGCAATCCTATTTGCCTTTCGAACAAAACTCAACAGGCTCACCTGCCAATCTTTGCGGGTTGGTGGAATAGACAATCAAGCCCACGCGCAGAATATGATTCCGTAATTCGGAGTTTGATATTTCAGCAAAACTCAACACATCAAAGCGATAAGGCATCAAGGTTTCTTCATTCAGTTGCCACGCCACTTTCTGAGCAATCTTCATATCCACCCCTTCGCCAAATAACGCAATATCCACATCACTTCCCCTGCGGTAATTTCCCATTGCCCGACTGCCAAAAATCACGGCTTCTTCTATTCCGGGAAAAGCCCTCAGCACATCACGCAAGGTTTCAATATTGGCTATTTTTCTCAAAACACTTTATTATCCGCACCCATTCTCCAAACATAGTCATTTTGAACTGAAACCTCTATGTAAGAATTGTCACCTCCAATACGCCTCCAACTTTTCACCTTTGCACCATGAAAGACCTCCAGCCTGGATTAAGGCAAAACTGGAAACAATTCTCCTTGCTGGTATTGGTGAATGCCTTTGTGGGAGGTATGGTGGGCATTGAACGCTCAATTTTTCCGCAATTTGCCGAGCAGGAATTTGGTGTTTCATCGGCCACCGCCATCTTGTCGTTCATTACCGCATTTGGCATCACCAAGGCTATTGCCAACTACTACGCCGGTAAGTTTGGAAGTTCAATGAATCCGACCCATTTTATTTACACAAGACCATTGTACTGATTTGAAACAACTGTACATCCCGATGAGTAACCAAACAAAGCATTGATGCGTGGCGCTCACTACTATTTTTGAAGGCTCCGTTAACCATAGCTGACGGAGAAAGTTAAGCCGGTTAGGAGAAAATGGTTAAATTTATGGCGCTTATGTGTCGGGAAAGTTTCAAGAACAAACTGGATTTATCACGCTTTTGGTTTCCATGGCCTTTCGGTAATGTAGGCACGAACTGAATTCCTCCGTAAATGGAAAACATCACGAACAAGTCACGAAACTCCATTGCGAAAGTTTGGTTTATCATTCTCGTGCTCGGCTTGACTTACGCTGCACTTGCATACTGGGCAGTTGAAAGCTACAAGGTTTCTGAGCGGTCGGTTGAGAATATGATTCGTCCCAACCCGGAAGCCAGCCAACTCAATCGTCTGTACAACAAAATGATTCAGGCAGACCTTCACTTTAACAATTTCATCCTGACGAATGACAGTTTGCAGTTGCACAATTCACTGAAGGCTTCACGGGCCGTAGATAGCATGTTAGCAGTATTGCGCAGTTCGTCGAATGGTGTTTTCATCGATGACACCAACCGGCTTGACAGTATTCAGTCTATTTTGCGTCAAAAGTCCATGATTAACGGCTACTTCATTGAACTCAAACAAAAGGGGTCATCATTTTATTTTTCCGAGCAGGCGCTGCGACGCATACAACGGCAATTATCCGATTCTGCCTACATAGACCATGCTGTTGTTAATCGCGCTGAACTGTTTTCCAAAGTTGATACGATTAAACACATTAACATTGTTCAGCGTCCGGATGAATACAAGGGGCTAGGCGGATTCTTTCGTAAGCTATTTGGTCAGGAGCGCATGGCCACAGATACGCTCATCACAAGGAAGGCCGATATTATACAATGGATAGAGTACTCGGTAGACAGCAGCATTGTTCGAAACTACTTCATTGACACCACGTTGGTTGTTGTTAAAACCATATTAGCGGACCTTCTCAACGAAGAAATCAGGCAACAAAGAGTACTAAACATGGCAGAACTCGACCTGATACAGGTTAATGAGCAATTACTGTCAACCATGCAACATCTGCTTGATGAAATTGCCGTAAGGAACGCTGCGAAAGAGATGAACATTCGTGAACGTTCATTGAGCCAGATTGAACATTCCAATTTGCAGTTTCTGAAGATCGCGGGCCTCGGAATGCTGACCGGATTGATACTCTTACTTATTGTGGTCTATGACCTTAGAAGGATCAACGTGTATCGCGCTCAACTTGAACACGAAATGGCCAGGGCTGAGGCTTTGGCTGCCTCAAAGGAAGATTTTTTGTCTAAAATGAGTCATGAAATCCGCACTCCGCTCCACACCATTACCGGCTTTACCGATCTGCTAAAGAAAGAGCTTCAAAACAAAAAACAACTTGAGTTAATTCATGGGGTGATCTATGCCAACGATTATTTGAATGAACTGCTTGTAAACATCCTCGAACATGCAAGAATAAGTGCGGGGAGTTTCAAGTCAGAAAAATCTGACACTTCTCTGGTTCAAATATGCGAGGAGTTGACATTGCTTTTTGCCTTGCGAAAGGAAGAGCAAAATTGTCGGTTTGAGATTAGCTACGACCCCTGGCTTGAAACACAGTGCGTGCATACGGATGGGTTAAAGTTAAAGCAGGCTCTTGTGAATTTACTGAGCAACGCATTTAAGAACACAAAAAACGGCATCGTTCAGCTAGAAATACATGTTGAACATCACCTATCACCTACTCCGATTACCATCACTGTTTCGGACACCGGAAGTGGAATTCCGGAAATGTGGCGAGAGAACATATTTGAACCTTTTCAAACCATGAAAACCAGCAGCGGAAACGATCTTGGAGGAACCGGCCTGGGGCTATCGATAACCCGACATATCATTGAAGAACTTGGCGGGAAGATATCGGTTGAATCGGAAGTAGGCGTTGGCAGCAAGTTCACTATTTCTCTAACTCTTACAAGCTCTCCAACCGCGGGTAATGACGAACGTCCCGCTGATCAAGAGTACAAACATGCGTATTTTGACATACGTGTACTCGCTGTGGAAGACGACCCATGGAATGCCATGCTGTTGGAGCGTTTCATCGGCGCCAATGTTGCATTACTTCACATTTGCCCATCAGCGGAAGAAGCTATTGAAACAATAGCCGCCAAGCCAATGACATTTGATTTGATTCTGACCGATGTTAATTTGCCAGACATGGATGGAATAACATTTTTCGAAATTATTCGGGAGAGCACCAACCTGCCGGTCATTGGACTTACCGCAAGTCTTACCGAGCAATCGCACAAGCAAATGATGGAAATAGGCTTTACCGCTACACTTGGAAAGCCCTTTAGCCGAAACCAGCTAGTCTCATTGATTTCGGAACTTTTTCCTGATATCAGCCATCAATCCGCTCAAATGCTGCCTCATTCCACTCTGAACCAATTAGCAGATACTGATATAGCCGCAGAATTTATGCGACCTGAATTAGCCTCCTACATCATTGAAAAAATCAACCTTTTTATACAATCATCAGAAAACGGAATGGACCAAGTTCAGCGGCTGTCTCATCAACTCAGATCGAATCTTGAACAACTGGGAATAGGATATTTGAGTGAGCAGCTTCAGTCTATTGAATTCCTTCTTGAACTCAATGAGATGGAAAAAGCCACAAAATCAGCTAAGGCAATAACGTCTGAGCTAAGACGGATCAGAAAAAGTCTAGAAAGTGATGCCGCAGCCAATCACGCATCGATCCCGTAACTTTTTAGCTTGCTGTAGAGCGTAGTTCGGTCAATATTAAGTGCTTTTGCCGCTTTTGATTTGTTGTATTTGGACTTTTCCAGAGCCTTTATAATTAAATCACGCTCAAGTTCTCGGGACTCTTCTTTGATATCGAAACTCTTTGTGCGCTTTTCCAATTGGTTATCTGATTCACTGTCGCGTTCGTCTCCCAAAACAAGGAACCCATCTGGAATTTCATTCATGGTGATTCTGTTATTTTTTGCGAGCAGTGCGCCGCGGCGAATAATGTTACGAAGCTCACGCAAATTGCCCGGCCATGGGTAAACTTTAAAGGCTTTAATAACCTCCGGATCAATTGTGAGATTATCCTTGCTGAATTCCATTTCGGATTGCTTCAAAAATGCAGAGGAAAAAACCTCGAGGTCCTCCATTCTGGTACGCAGAGCCGGGATGTGTAATTCAAATTCGTTCAGCCTGTGGTAGAGGTCATTGCGGAACACTCCCTTGCTTACAACGGCAGAAAGAGATTCGTTGGTGGCAGCCACAATACGCACGTCAATTTCGTGCTCTTTCGAAGCTCCCAGTCGTTTGTATTTCCTTTCCTGAATTGCACGCAGCAATGCAATCTGCACTTCAACAGCCAAATTACCCACCTCGTCCAGAAACAAAGTGCCACGGTTGGCCTGCTCAAACAGACCGGTTTTGTCTGAATATGCACCCGTAAATGCCCCCTTTACATGTCCGAAAAAACTGCTTATAGCCAGATCAGGCGAGATTGTTCCACAATCTACCGCAACAAAAGGTTGGTTGGCACGTCTGCTCATACTGTGCAGGGCCCGGGCAATGTATTCTTTTCCGGTTCCGCTTTCGCCGGTTATCAAAACGTTGAGACCGGTAGGAGCTACTTTACATGCATAATCCCAAACCTCTTTTGCCTTTCGGCATGAACCTACTATGTATTCCTGCTGGTGGTTCACATCGGTTTTGAACT
>SKUL01000003.1 GCA_007129985.1 Flavobacteriales bacterium | reverse complement strand
GCCAGACGCCAGTTGGTTTCTGACTGAGGCTCTACACCGTCAACGGCGCTAAAAAGGAAGACGAGACCATCGAGTACGCGCAGTGAGCGGTTTACTTCTACGGTAAAGTCAACGTGACCGGGGGTGTCAATAATGTTTACGTGGTAAGTGTCGCCACGGTAGTTCCAGTTAAGGGTAGTAGCTGCCGAGGTAATGGTAATACCGCGCTCCTGCTCCTGCTCCATCCAGTCCATGGTGGCTGCACCATCGTGTACTTCACCAATCTTGTGGCTTACACCACCGTAGTAAAGGATACGCTCAGTGGTAGTGGTTTTACCGGCGTCGATGTGCGCGGCGATACCAATGTTGCGTGTGAATTTAAGATCTCTCTTTGCCATTTTTGCTTGTACTAATCGGTGATGTATTAGAATCTGAAGTGTGAAAAGGCTTTGTTTGCCTCAGCCATACGGTGCGTATCTTCTTTCTTTTTGTAAGCTGCACCTTCCTGACGAGCTGCTGCCATAATCTCATTGGCAAGACGCTCACCCATAGACTTCTCGTTTCGTTTGCGAGAGAACAGAATAAGCCACTTCATGGCCATTGACAGTTTACGGCTGTCGCGAACAGGCGTAGGAATCTGGAAGGTAGCACCTCCCACGCGACGGCTTCGAACTTCCACCTGTGGAGTAATGTTCTCGATGGCTTTGCGCCATACTTCCAGACTGCTTTCCTGGGTTTTTTCTTCAACCCGGGCCATGGCTTCATAGAACACCTGGTAGGCAACGTTCTTTTTGCCATCCAGCATCAGGTTGTTTACAAATTTGGTTACCATCTGATCGTTGAATTTTGGATCAGGTAGTACCACATGCGCTTTAGCTCTTCTTCTTCTCATCGCTTTACGGATGTATCAATTATTTCTTCGGACGCTTGGTTCCGTATTTAGATCGTCGTTGGTTACGGCCATCAACTCCGGCCGTATCAAGGGCACCACGAATAATATGGTATCGAACACCCGGAAGGTCTTTTACACGACCGCCTCGAACCAGCACAATGCTGTGCTCCTGCAGGTTGTGTCCCTCACCGCCGATGTAGGCATTCACCTCGTTTCCGTTGGTGAGGCGTACACGCGCTACTTTACGCATGGCTGAGTTCGGCTTCTTGGGAGTGGTAGTGTACACACGCACACAAACTCCTCGGCGTTGCGGACATGAAGTGAGCGCGGCAGACTTACTCTTCTTACCGATCACCTTTCGGCCCTTTCTTACTAACTGCTGTATTGTAGGCATTCTAATCCCTTATTTTACTTGGTGTTCGAATCTATTTTCCCCAATCCTTGATTTTTTTGGGGCTGCAAAGGTATAAGATTTTTAATACAATCCAACGCCTGCAGCATTTTTATTTCCGATTTTTCACAGGGGGTTGTGGAGAAATAAAAATCCTGGGGAAACGCGCCCAAATATCACCTCAAAAAGGATGCTGATGACAGAACTCATAGCGGGAAAAGGCAGCACCAATGTCATTCCAGATGAAGTGTATATCAAAGGCACCTTCCGCACAATGGACAAGCAATGGCGTGCCGAAGCACATGAATTAATGCAACGCCCGGCCAATGGTTTAGTCACTTCTATGGGAGGATTCTGTGAAATGCGCATTGAAAAGGGTTATCCATTTTTAATGACTAGTAAAGCACTTGCGCTCGGTTCAAGATGTTGTACTATCGAATACCTTGGAGAAGATAATCTGGTGGATTTGTCGATTCGAATGACGGCCGAAAATTTTTCATATTTCTCGCAGGAAATTACCGGCTGTTTCTGGCGGCTGGGGTTGCGCAACGGATCCCGCGGATAAATACACAACCTGCATCAGTCGCGCTTTGGCGTGGATGAGGATATGCTGTTGTCAGGACGCGGGTTGATGGCCTAACTGGCTGTATAGAAATTAGAAGCCTCATTGAATCAGAAATCAGAAATGAAATCTATGTTCTAGCGAATAAGGAATCCTTCCAAACTCGACTTTATAGCAGACCCCCCGGCAGAACCGGATATGGTTCTGGAAACTCCCAGGAGTTCTATCGTTACCACATCTCCCGCATCAAGTTCCATTGCCCATGTGATGGTGTTGGCGTATCGCGTGGAACTCACTACCTGAATGGTGTGGAGTTGCTTGTAAAAAGTACTGTTTTTCCGCACAGTGATTCCTGTATTAGAACTAGCCGCAGCACTGTTATGCTCGATATAGTGGAATTGATACAATCCTTCGACAGGTGCAGTGAATTCTCCCGTTGTCAAATCATACGCGTTACCACGATTGTGAAAAGCAAAATTGAAGACAATAGCATTGCCCTGTGACAAAGCCACCGAGGTGGTACGAATACAGGAGAACCCAACGCTTTCAGTCCATACCGCATTTCCATCATTGTCAGATACCAGCACACGACCTTCTGCTTCCTGACCGTTCTCATAGCGCAATGAACCCTCTATATGAACCGTAGCTTCTGGTGTATCGGTTCCAATACCTACATTTCCGTTCTTCATCACAGTGAGGGCGTTGCTGCGGTTGGCGTTGCTGGTTCCGTTTCCAATCACAAAAAGCCGGTCGTTTAAATTCCACCCGGTAGCAGATGCCGGGGTATAATTGGTGCTGAACCTACCGAGCACCGTCTCTACGAAAGATGGAGCGGTGTTCTCATGACCAAATACGGTAGATTGCGCTCCGGAGGCAGTATTGTTCCAACCCCATGCAGTTGACCTGAGTCCGCTGGCCGTTGTAGTTTGACCCCAACTTGTTGAATGAATCCCTATGGCATTTGTTCCGGAGCCCCATGCCGTGCTATTGGTTGCATCAGAATTACTGTTCTGCCCCCATGCCATGGATTGCTGTCCTGAGGAAGTAGTATTCCAGCCCAGCGCAGTAGACCTAAGGCCAGAAGCCTCTGTACCTTGCCCCCAAGCGGTGGCATACACCGCTGTTGCTTCGGTGGCATTACCCCAAGCTGTAGATCCATTGGCAGAGGCCGCAGCATTAAAGCCAAACGTCATAGCGTACAAACCTGAGGCCGTGTTCATATAACCGAAAGCAGCAGAGTAATTTCCAACATTAGCATCATCCCACTGAGCAGCAGTAACCCTTCCTGCTCTGAAGGCTCCTTTGCGCGGATTAAAGAGCATGCGCGTTCCTGCACCGGGCGTTCCAATGGTGGCACCCGAGCCAAACGTACCCGTAACCTCAACTCCATCGGTGCCTTGAACAGAAACCACACCTGCATTAGCAGTGATTACCCTTCCATTTCCGGCGCCGCCAAAATTGTAGGCATCATCCAGCGTGCCACCCGACGGCGGAGCATCAACCCATGTTGCATTGCCGTTCGCGTCGGAAACGAGAATCCTGCCCGCTGCCTGGGATCCGTTAACGAACCTCACAGACCCATCTACGTGCAATGTTGCAGTAGGCGAAGATGTTCCTATTCCGGTATTTCCGTTTTTCAGTACCGTAACTGCATTGTTTGTATTGCTTGCAGTCAACCCATTACCAATTTCGAACAAAGGGTCGGTTGGAACCCATAAATCTGAATTTCCACCGCCCTCATTGTAGCGCCCAATAGCGAATGAATATTGGGCATCGGCAACAGCGTTTCCGAAAGCCGATGAGCTGAAACCATTTGCTATCGTGCCATTTCCAAAAGCTGTGGCATTCTGGCCAATTGCTTGCGCTGTTTTACCCAAAGCCACGGCGCTATTTCCGCTGGCCGAGCTTTGGTTTCCCATGGCGATGGCGTAATCGCCGGATGCAACACAAGACTCGCCCAAAGCAATAGAGCCAAAACCGGTTGCCAATGAGTTTTGTCCGGATGCAAAAGACCCCGTGTTACTGGCTAGATTCGATTCACCAATCGCTATTGCTCCCTCTCCTGAAACAACATTTTCTATTCCCAGACCAACGGCATAGTTGCCTGATACATTATTTAACGCTCCCGCAGCAAACGAGCTTTCGCCACTAGCCCTATTGCTAAACCCCATAGCGGTTGAGTAATCGCCCACATTGGCCTGGTTCCACTCATTACCCAAGACCCGACCCGCTCTGAATGCAGCCTTGCGTGGATTAAAAATCATACGCGTTCCTGCACCGGGTGTTCCAATGGTGGCACCCGAGCCAAACGCACCTGTAACTTCAACCCCATCAGTACCTTGAACAGAAACCACACCTGCATCAGCAGTGATTACCCTTCCGTTTCCGGCGCCGCCAAAATTGTAGGCATCATCCAGCGTGCCACCCGACGGCGAAGCATCAACCCAGGTTGCATTCCCGTTCGCGTCGGAAACGAGAATCCTGCCAGCTGCCTGAGACCCATTCTCCAGACGCAGCGATCCCGCCACATGCAAGGTTGCTGTCGGTGAAGATGTTCCTATTCCGGTATTTCCGTTCTTTAGCACTGTTACTGCGTTACTGCGATTGGCATTGTTCGAACCATTGCCAATCTCAAACAAGGGGTCTGCCGGAACCCATGAGCCGGGATTGCCACCGCCTTCGTTGAATCTGCCCAGCACAAATGACATGTGGGCGTCGGCCAAGGTATTCAATCCAAAGCTTGTAGAAGTAAACCCATTGGCTGCCGAATTGAATCCAAATGCCGCCGAGTTCTGACCGTTGGCCTGCGCAACGTTTCCCAGGGCAACTGAATTTTCTCCATTGGAGAAGCTTTGGTTACCCATGGCAATGGAGAAATTACCCACTGCACTGCAGGCTTCACCCAATGCTACTGACGCCTCTCCAACAGCAGAAGATGTGCGTCCGGAGGCAAAAGAACCGGCGTCAATAGACAAGTTAGACTCACCAATGGCAACAGCTCCCTCTCCTGAAACGAGATTGCTACTTCCTATGGCTACTGCATAATCTCCTGAAACGTTGTTAAAGACTCCTGCGGCGAAAGAGCTTTCACCACTGGCTGTATTGCCAAAGCCCGTGGCGGTTGAATAATCGCCCACGTTGGCCTGGTTCCATTCATTGCCCGACGCCCGGCCCGCCCTGAAAGCAGCCTTGCGTGGATTAAAAAACATGCGTGTGCCGGCACCGGGGGCTCCGATATTGGCTCCTGAGTTAAACGTTCCGGTAACCTCAAACCCGTCTGTTCCTTGCACAGAAACCGAACCGGAATTGGCCGTTATAACCCTGCCCGCACCTGCGCCTCCTTCATTGTAGGCTTCATCCAGGGTGTTGCCATCAACTGAGCCCGAAACCAGTTCTACCCACGCGCTTCCGTCGTAGAACCAAAAGGATGAAGTGTTACCGTCATATACCAACAAACCGTTTGCAGGTCCAACTATGGCGGTGCGCTGAGCGGTGGTCATTCGCGGAACCAGCATTCCTTTATTTGTGGAGCTAACGTCAAGAATGGCAGAACCATGGGGATTGGCTCCGGTTTCGTTGATGCCAATGTTTTGGGCAAAAACGCCGGCAGTTGACAGCACAAAAGCAAGAGACAGTACTAATAAAGCAGTTGTTTTCATAGGTATTTGATGATGAATCTTCCAAAAGACAAATCTATTTTGGCATCATCGGGTACCGCTCACCCAATTGGGTGAAATTGCTTACCAATATGCTTTTACG
>SKUL01000280.1 GCA_007129985.1 Flavobacteriales bacterium | reverse complement strand
TCACCCGCAGCTACGGCATCACTGGCCATTGGCGGGCAGGTAGCAGACATGGCTAAGGAGCAATTTGGGTTATAGAACCTCAATCAGCTACCCGAATAACTTTTTACTATCGAGTTTTTTGGGAGTGCAAAGCACCGCAATATGCTGGTCGTTGTTGATGATCCGCTCGCAATCGGCCTGGTTGATATTGCCTTTGTTTACAGGGTCGTTGAGGGAAATAGCAATCAAATCAGCGCCCCACGATTCAGCAAATTTGAGGGTTTGCTTGGCTACACCGGCCGAGAATAAGGTGGGCGATTCTTCCGTTTCAGAAAAAGTGATATCCGCTTCTTTCAGCATCTTTCTACTCAGCACAATGTGCTCCCGCACTTTCCTGTCGTCCGTCATCGGGTGTTGTAAAGCGTAGAGCTTCACCTCAGCGTTGAACCATTGCGCAAAGGGAATCACGCTTTTTACCTTTTCCTCAAAGGGCTCAAGGTCATCCACCGGAAGGAGTATTTTATTGAAGGCTTCTTTCACTGGCGTATCGTCCTGCACCACCACCGACGGCACCGGTGTATTTCGCACAATTCCCAAAATACGGGCACCAAAAAGATGTTGCGCAATGCCGCGTATCCCTTCAGTTCCCATAACAAGCATGCGCGGAGAGTGCGACCGCAATACGCGCACAAGGTCATCTATCAGATCATTTCCCCGCTCAATCACATAGCCCACACGCACCCCGTGGTTACCTGAAATCTCATCGCAAATGGACTCCATGCGCTTCCGCTCTGTATCAGTGGTGTCGCTGTCTGCAATGTGCAGAAGGGTAATCATGTCTCCGGTTTTACGGGCAATATGTACGGCTTGCAAAATAGCGGTGCTGTCGGCAGCCGAAAAATCTGTTGGAATGATAATGCCTTGTGCGCTCATGGTTTACTTGTTCATTTTTCAGGTTCGGCCGATTCTGTGGAACTGCTTTCAGGACCATCGGGCGGAGCCGTTTGTTCTCTGTTCAGCATTTCGTCCAGCATTTCATGGGCGGGGTCATCACCGCTTGCATCATCGCCGGAATCGGGATCGGTTTTGATTTTTTTCGCGAAGAACGTTTTCATGTACCACATTCCGTCGCGCCGCGAAGAAATGTAAATCACCAGACCTGAGCAAATCAAAATGCTCAGGAGAATGATTGAAAATGTCAGATTTTGAATGATTTGGCCCTGCGCGATGAGAAACTCATTGTTGCGCTCCAGTCCGAGCTGCAAGGGCAGAGCGGCCAAAATAGCAGGTACGATTCCTTTGGGCGCCATCACGCTCATCATGCCCAAATCACGCACGCTGTGCTTTGAGTAAATGGAGTATTTCACCGCCCATGGTCTCACAATCAGAATGAGCACCACAATGAGCAGCGAGGCGATGTAGATAGACGGATAGGCAAATACGATGTTGATACCCACGTACACGAAGAAGAAGGTGGCCAACACAAAAACCAGCTCCGAGAAGAGCAGTTTTTCCTCGTGCATAAGCGGCTTGGGTTTCCACCTTGCACTGTAAAACCCGTTTGGAATCAGGTAGCTGTTTGCCAGGGCAAATCCAAAGGCGAGCGATGCAATACCTCCGTTGAGGTTGTAGTACTCGCTCATTCCGTAGATGATGAAAAGCATACCCAGGTTAATCAGAATGTGGTTTTGTAAATCGCGGATAAGGTTCAGTACCACCGACCACAAATAGCCGGCTGCCAGACCAATAAACGTGGCCAGAAAAAATGCTTTGGCGATACTGACCCCAATGGAACCCACGTCAATGGATCCGGCCCGAACCGAGTCGAACAACGCCAGACCTACCACCAAACAAAACACATCGCTCAGCGCAGATTCCAGCACGAGATAAGTAGTGGTTCCTTCGTCGGCCTTGATTTGCTGCAACATGGGGATAACTATTGCAGAAGATGTTCCCGCAACAATGACCCCGAAAAATAGTGCACTGATAAATTCCAGCTCGCTGTAAAAAATATAAGCGACAGTCGTTCCGATGATTGCGCTGGTCAGAAAGTTGAGCAGTGTAAACAGCAGCGACGGCCCAAATGCCTTTTTGGATGCCCCTACGTTGAGGTTGGTGCCACTTTCGTAGAGAAGCAAAATGAGCGTAACAGCCGAGAAAATAGCCCCCATTTTTCCGAAATCGTCGGGTACCACCAGTTTCAGAATGGGCCCGATGATGATACCGAACACAATAAAAAGCAGGGCGTTGGGTACACGCGTGTAGCTGAAAATCCGGTTAAACAAGTGGGCGCCAAAGATTAGCAGACCCAAACCGATGATAAAAACGGGCGTTTCCATGTGTGGCTGTTTTCGGAACGAAAAGTAATGAATCCTTTTCGGAACGACGATGATGGGTGTAAAAGGAGAAGAGCGAACTTATTCGGGGTATCTGTTCAAAAGCCATCAATGCGTTGAAGACCCTTATTTTTTGTGGAGATTGTTATCTGCGTGTTTCGCTATTGAGAGATGCGAAGGTGCTGTCGAATTGAACAAGTGCAAGGATTTATGATTGACATCCATACTCATAGCGTTCCTTGCGTCTCTATTGCGCTCCTTGCGGTTGAGCCTTTTTACCGCAATCCCGACATTCGTCCGGGCGCAAGGAAGGCGCAAAGCACGCGAGGTAAACGTCAGTCTCGATATCAAATTTCTTTTTCACAGACACGAGCATTTTCCATGCGTTTGTCCTGCGAAAAACGGTTATGCGTACTCCGACAGCTCCAGCCAGCGCATGGTTTTCGTATCAATGTCGTCCATGGTGGTGCCCAGCTCCTCGCTGAGTTTCATCAGGGCTTCGTGGTCGTTTTCGTTGGCGAGAAGAGATTCAAGCTCTGCCTTGCGCGATTCGAGCTGCGCTATTTCCTCCTCCAGACGCTCAAACTCCAGCTTTTCCTTGTAGCTGAGCTTGGTTTTGGGAGTGTCGTTCTTCTTGGGCGTTGCTGTATTCGCCGATTGTGCTGCCTTTTGCGCCGCCGAGCGCGATGCCTCTGCTTGCTGCTCTTGCTTGTCCCACTCCAGAAAGCGGGTGTAATTACCGGGAAAGTCTTTGATCAATCCTTTGCCGCGAAACACAAACAAGTGATCCACAACCTTGTCAATAAAGTAGCGGTCGTGGCTAATCACAATCACCACTCCCTGAAACTGCTGCAGGTAGTCTTCGAGTACGCTCAGGGTGTAAATGTCGAGATCGTTGGTGGGCTCATCCAGTATCAGGACGTTGGGATTGCGCATCAGCACACGGCAAAGGGCCAGACGTTTTTTCTCGCCTCCGCTCAGCTTGGCAATAAACTGGTAGTGCATGCTTCGGTTAAACTGAAAGCGCTCCAGCAACTGCGCCGCCGTGAGTTTGCGACCTCCTTTTAGCGGGATGATTTCTGCTACTTCGGTGATAGCGTCAATCACCTTTTGCTCGTCCGAAAACTCAAAATGGCTCTGCCGGTAGTACCCGATTTCCACGGTTTCGCCCAGCACAATTTTGCCGGTATCGGGCTGTTCCTCGCCGGTAATCATGCGCAGCAGGGTGGTTTTTCCCGTTCCGTTCGGACCGGCAATACCCACTTTTTCGTTGCGCTTCATGGTGTAGGTGAAGCCTTTAATCAGCAGTTTGTCACCGTAAGATTTCGACACATTGTGAAACTCGATAATCTTGGTGCCCAGCCGGTTGAAATTAACCTCAAGATGTAATTCATCGTCGTGGGTACTGCGACTTTGTGCGTCGCTCTTTTTGTCGTAAAAGGCTTCGGTGCGCGCTTTCGATTTGGTTCCGCGGGCCTGGGGTTGCCTTCTGATCCACTCAAGCTCTTTCTTCAGAAACCGTTGGGTTTTCTCCATGTTCACGGCCTGCCATTCTTCGCGCAGGGCTTTCTGCTCCAGGTAGTAGCTGAAATTACCCTTGAACTTGTACATCTGACCGTCGGCCAGTTCCAGCACCTCGTCGCACACGCGATCCAGAAAATAGCGGTCGTGGGTAACCATCAGCAGCGTGCAGGATGTGCTGTGCAGGTATTCTTCCAGCCACTCAATCATGGCGAGGTCCAGGTGGTTGGTGGGCTCGTCGAGTAGCAGCAGGTCGGGATTTTCAATCAGCACGCGGGCCAGTTGCACACGCTTACGCTGTCCGCCGCTCAGGGTGCCGATGGTGGCTTCGGGGTTCTGCATCCCCAGTCGGTTCAATACCTCCTGAACCTGATGCTCCACATCCCAGGCGTTGAGGCGCTCTACGGCTTCAAATGCGGCCTGCACCTGCTCGGCAGAGGCTCCGGATTGCAAACAGTGATTGTAGTGACTCAGCGCCTGCATCTCCGAATTTCTGCCGGCCAGCACCACATCGCGAATACGAAGTTCAGGTGCCAGATCATCGTCTTGCGAGAGAAAGCCCACCCGAATGTCTTTGCGGTAGGTAACCGTGCCTTCATGAGGAGCCATTTTACCGGCCAGGCAGCGCATCAGCGTGGTTTTTCCCGAGCCGTTTTTGGCCACCAGCGCCACCTTGTTACCCTTGGCCACGCCAAACGTCAACCCCGAAAAAAGGGTGCGTTCTCCAAACGAAATGGCAAGATTTTCAACCGATAACAGATTCATGATAGGGCTTAAACGGTTTCAATAAAGGCAGGACGCTGGGTGAGCTCATGGTAGCAAAACACGCCTTCGCCAAAAAAGTGCACCACCATGCTTTTGCGGGTTGCTCCCTCCTTAAGAATGGGCTTGCCGGCGTGGTAGAGATTGCCGTGCCAGACGAGCACATCGCCTTTTTTGGCGTGAAATTCCTGCGGCTTCAAACCGTGCAGGTCAATCATGCGCTGCACCTCGTCTTCGTAGCGACCGTAGGCATCGTCGCCAATCATCCAGCGATTACCGCCGTGGTCGTAGGTGCCGTTGAGGATATAAGGCAACTTGTGGCTTCCGGGGTAATACACCAGCGGACCATTGTCGGTGTGAATATCTTCGAGCGCAATCCACGCCGCAATGAGATTGCCTTTGGGCTCTGTGGTCATGTGGATAAAGTCGCTGTGTGCCCGCTGCTCCGACCCTTGCAGAAAGTTGATGGTCTGGAAAGGAACCACTTCACGACCCAACACAAAGCTCAACAGTCGGTGCAATCTTTGGTCTTTGGCTACTTCACGAAGCAAATTACTGTGCCTGAACGCGAACATGATTTTGCGTCCGGTGAAGTTGAAATCCACCTCTTTTTGGGTGATGAGGCGGTCCACTTCGGCGTTGATAGCATCCACATCGGCTTCAGTAAAAAATGAATCTAACACCATGTAGCCTCGTTCCGGCCATTGTAGTAATTCCTTGCGTGTACCCTCGTCAAAGGTGTGAAAGTCGGGGTGGTTTTGAAGTTGATGAAGCGCATCAGGTTGATCGAGCCAGGGGCGGTCATCGGGGCGGTTGCCAAAATCGAGGCTTGACACGGGTGCCCACACAGGTTTTTTCAGCCCGAGTTCGCGGTATTTATTGCGGTTGGCTTTGAGCTTGCCGTAGTTCAGCAAGTTCAGCAACACGTAGTTAAGCTTGATTTTTCGGAAAACTCCGTAGTACCGGTCCAGCCATTTGCGCATGATGCAAAGGTACGCAGCATTTACCGCTGTGG
>SKUL01000342.1 GCA_007129985.1 Flavobacteriales bacterium | reverse complement strand
CCACCTTTCAGGCGAATGATATGCGAAGTGCGCGACGCGAGTTCCATGTCGTGCGTTACCAGCACCAGCGTAGTTTGGTATTGGCGGTTGAGGTCAAAAATCAAGGATTCAATCTGCACGCCCGTTTCCTCGTCGAGATTACCCGTGGGCTCGTCGGCAAAGAGAATGGCGGGTTGGTTGGCAAAGGCACGGGCAATGGCTACGCGCTGTTGTTCGCCGCCCGAAAGTTGAACAGGGTAGTGGTGCGAGCGGTTGGCAAGTCCCACGGCATCCAGAAGTTCTGTGGCGCGCTCTTGTGCTGAGGACATATTCCGCAACTCCATCGGAACGAGCACATTTTCGAGCGCCGTGAGTCCGGGTAGCAAATTGAACTGCTGAAAAATGAAACCGATATGCTCCATGCGAAGTTGTGCCCGCTGGTCTTCAGTGAGGTTTTGCAATGCGCGCCCCATCACCTCAATGCTTCCGGATGAAGGGTGGTCCAAACCGGCGCAAAGGCCCAGTAGCGTGGTTTTTCCGCTTCCCGAAGGCCCCACTATGGCGCAGGTCTTTCCTTTTTGAATGGTGAAGCTCACTCCGTCGAGCACTGTGATTTCGTTGCCCGCACTCGGATAGCGCCGGGAGAGATTTTCTGCTTTGATGATGGCCTCTTGCATGGTTTTTTGCCGCAATTGAAGTTTCTTTCTTTCTTTGAACCGCGCGGCTGCAAAGATGTTTGAATAACAGCCCAAATATCGGCAAGATGAAGATTTTTAACAGTTCAATCACCCTGATGTTGATGTGGCTCCTCGTGGCTTGCGGAGAGCAAACTTCTGTTCAGGAAGCTCCTCAAGCTATTTCCGAAGCGGAAGAAAACGACATGGACGATACGCCCGTGGTGCTCTTTTTCGGCAACAGCCTTACCGCGGGTTACGGGCTCGACCCCGATGAGTCTTTTCCGGGTATTTTGCAGCAGTGGTTTGATTCGGCGGGGGTTGAAGTGCGCGTGGTGAATGCAGGCGTAACCGGCGAGACCACAGCAACCGGAAAGAACAGGGTAGAGTGGGTGCTCAGTCAGCAGCGCGTGGATGTGTTTGTGCTCGAGCTGGGCGGTAACGATGGTCTCCGTGGAATTCCTACCGAAGAAACTGCGCGAAATCTCCGCGATATCATCGCTGTGGTGCGCAACAAGCAACCCAACGCAGCCATTGTGTTGGCGGGCATGATGGTTCCGCCCAACATGGGGCAGGAGTACAGCGCCGATTTTGAGCGGATTTTCCCGGATGTGGCTGCCAGCGAACAGGTGGCGTTGATTCCTTTTTTGTTGGAAGGTGTGGCCGGTGAAGCCCATCTGAATTTACCAGACGGAATTCATCCCAACCGCGAAGGCCAGCGCATCGTGGCCAAAACGGTGTGGCCTTTTGTGGCGCCTTTGATTGAGAACGAAAAAGGCAAGCGCCCTTAAAACCACTAGTGTTCGATGAGAACGGAGCGTAATGTGGAATTTGAAGTATCCCTCGCGCCCTTTGCGCCTCCGTTGCGACCCGACCTGTGTCGGGATTGCGGTAAAAAGGCTTAACCGCAAGGAGCGCAATAGAGACGCAATGAGTGCTAAGAATCAGGACATCAGATAGATAGTCGCATCTTAATTTGAGTTCACGATACACTGGAATTCCGTGATAGGAAATCTGCCGGGATGTTTAACCGCAACATAATGCAAGGGCCGTCAACACATTGAAAGATTCCGTGTTGGTATTGTGAACGCACTTGCCCTGATATTGCAACTCTTTCAGAAGAACACCGAGAAACCCTACTTTTGAGGCCTCATAGAAAATAGCCTTCCTATGCCCATCGTAAAAGACAAACAACCCCGACGCCCTCGCATTAGGCTGCTTTGGATTTACCTCCTGCTACTGGCGGTGTTTTTCGGGGTAAACATCTTTTTTGGCGGTGGTGGCATAGAGGAAACCGACTGGCGCACCTTCCGGAGTGAGATGTTGCTGCGCGGTGATGTGGACCGCATCGTGGTGGTGAACGACAACAAGGTTGAGGTTTTTATCAAGGTAGACGCGCTGAAAGACGACCGCTACGAATCGGTGCGCGAAAACATTCTTGGCCAAACCAACCTCGGCCCGCATTACGAGTTCACCATTGGCTCAATGGATTTTTTCCAGAACCAACTCGCCGAGGCCCAGGAGGGGATTCCCGAAGAGGAGCGCATCAGTCCGCGTTTCGAAACCCGCGAAAACTGGTTTCTGAACATTTTTGCCTGGATGCTGCCCATTCTCATTCTGGTGGCGATTTGGCTCTTTATCTTCCGTCGTTTTGCCGGCGGAATGATGGGCGGAGCCGGTGGAGGCGGAGGTGCCGGCGGACATCCCTTCAGTCAGGTGGGCAAATCCAAGGCGCGGCTGGTGGATGAGTCGGACCAGATAAAAGTGAGTTTCGACGATGTGGCCGGACTCGACGAAGCCAAGGAAGAAGTGATGGAAGTGGTGGATTTCCTGAAAAACCAAGACCGCTATAAGGCGCTCGGCGCGCGCATCCCGAAAGGAGTGTTGCTCACAGGCCCTCCCGGCACCGGAAAAACCTTGATGGCCAAAGCTATGGCCGGCGAAGCCAAGGTTCCGTTTTTTACGCTGTCGGGTTCAGATTTCGTGGAAATGTTTGTGGGTGTGGGTGCTGCACGTGTGCGCGACCTCTTTAAGCAAGCCAAAGAGAAAGCGCCCTGCATTGTGTTTATTGACGAAATAGAGGCCATTGGTAGGTCGCGAAGCCGCTCTCAGTCGCAAACCAACGACGAGCGCGAAAACACCCTCAACCAGTTGCTGGTAGAGATGGATGGCTTTGACAGCGACCAGACAGTGGTGATTCTGGCGGCTACCAACCGCCCCGATTTGTTGGACCCTGCGCTCACGCGCCCGGGTCGTTTTGACCGCCACATCTACATTGACAAGCCCGACCTGAACGGCAGGGAGCAGATATTCAAGGTGCACCTCAAAAAGCTCACCCTGGGCGATGATGTGGATGCCATGGAGCTGGCCAAACAAACCCCCGGATTTGCCGGAGCCGAAATCGCCAACACCTGCAATGAGGCCGCACTGCACGCCGCCCGGAAGAACAAAAGCAAGGTGGAGATGTCGGACTTTAACTCGGCCATTGACCGCGTAGTGGGCGGATTGGAGAAGAAGAACAAGCTTATTTCGGCCGAGGAAAAAGGCATCATTGCCTACCACGAAACAGGACACGCACTGTGTGGCTGGCTGCTGGAACATGCACACCCGCTGGTGAAAGTGTCTATCATTCCGCGGGGTGTTGCCGCGTTGGGATTTGCACAGTATCTGCCCAAGGAGCAAAACCTTTACACGCGCGACGAGCTGATGGATACCATCTGCATGACCCTGGGTGGTAGAGCTGCGGAGGAGCTGGTTTTCAGCGATGTTTCAACCGGTGCTCAGAACGATTTGGAGCGCACCACGAAACTCGCTTATTCCATCATAGCGCTGTACGGCATGAACGAGAAGGTGGGGCCGTTTTCATTCAAGGAGCTTACCAATGAGTACAGTTTCAGGCAGCCCTATTCTGAGGATACCGCCAAAATGATTGACGAAGAGGCCCGTGAATTGATTCGGGTGTGTTATGAGCGGAGCTTGACCTTGCTGCGCGAGAACCGTGAAAAGCTCGATGAAATTGCTACGTTGCTTCGCGAAAAAGAGGTGCTCTACCACAGCGATTTCGAAAAACTGCTTGGTCCGCCGCGCTCGGCAAAAAAGGCCGTTTCGCCTGATTAGCAAACACTCACTGTAACAGTTTGTGGTCCGATTGTGCTTGTGACAACGAAATTTGATTACGAATTGTTGGTCTTCCTTGCGCCCTTCGCGCCTTCTTTGCGACACGACATATGTCGGGTTTGCGGTAAAAGGCTTAACCGCAATGAGCGCAACGGAGACGCAATGAGCGCAAAGAAATTATACGTGAAGGATAAATCCAGTCTCATTGTAACATGATGGCTGCGTGGCACCTCAATGTTGGGAAGATGAATCTCGTCAACAAAAAGAGGGTCTTCAACACATTGATGACTTCTGTATTTTCAAAATACGTTGGCCCTGTTGCTGTAACAGCGGTCACCCGGCTCTTCCTGATATTATCAGTACCTTTGCGGCAAATTAAACATCTATGTCACAAGTAAAAGAACAAGACACCGTAGTGGTGCATTACACCGGAAAATTAAGCGACGGTGAAGTATTCGACAGCTCTGAAGGACGCGAGCCCCTGGAATTCACCATGGGTCAAGGTCAGCTCATCCCCGGCTTTGAGTCGGCAGTAATGGGAATGGCAGTAGCTGAATCCAAAACATTTGAAATTCCCAGTGCAGAGGCTTACGGCGAAGTGCGTGAAGACCTTCGTTTTGAAGTACCCCGCAACGAAATTCCCGCTGAGATTCAGCCGGAAACAGGAATGCGTTTGAACATGTCAACCCAGGACGGTCGCCAGATGCCTGTTACCGTAACAGGTGTAAATGAGCAGGTCGTTAACCTCGATGCCAATCACCCGCTTGCCGGTAAAGACCTCACTTTTGAAGTGCGGGTTGTAGAAATCAAGTAAGCCTTTTCATATTTCAGATTTGTGCGCGCAGCAGGCGGGAGCTTGCTGCGCGCATGTTTTTAGACTGTTGCGTGTTTGGTACTCCAAAATGCCTATCTTGTTGGCGATATGTTAAACCGCATTGCTGCATATAGCCCAAAGAGCAGAGGTCTTGCCCGGAATATAGGCACGGGCGGACGCTCGGTCTGGATGGGTTTCCCGTCATCACACCAAGCGCCCAAGCCCAACCGCACCAAGACACTCAAGCGCGCTGTGCTAAACCCGTGCTCTGTTAGCTCGGCACAAATATTTTTTTTGCGCATTGCACAAAAAGAAGTACTTTCCGCTACCAAACACGGAAAGAAGAAAATAGAGATTTGATGACGGGAGGGCAATTGCGTATATTAGAGAGTTGTGCGGCATACAAAAAAAGCCAACGCTCGGTCAAGCACATTTGGTTTTTGCCGACACACAAAGCCAACGCTAAAAAACCAAAAGAGCTTGCCCTTTCCCACCGCACCTGAACAGAATATTTACATTATATACACAGTTTTTTGAGATATTTAAAATAAACTGACTAAATTTGCAGCTGACAAAATAACGTCTGACAATGAACAGAATTAAGGAAGTGTTGGAACAGAAAGGGATTAAGCAGACTTGGTTGGCTGAAAAACTCGGAAAAAGCTACAATATGGTAAATGCCTATGCTCAAAACCGACAACAGCCACGCTTAGAAACGCTTATGGAAATAGCGGAAATTTTGGACATTGACGTGAAAGAATTGATAATATCAAATAAAGAAAAGAAATAGTATGCCAACACTCAATTGGATAGGAAAAGATAAAGTTGTAAACCACCACCAAGAAGTGCCTTACAGAGTTTTGGAACACAAATATGGTTTTACTGAAAAAGGAGAACAACAATATGAAACTAATAGCGGTAATAAAATAATACACGGAGACAATCTTGAAGGACTAAAATCCCTTTTACCAGAATACGAAGGAAAAATAAAATGTATATACATTGACCCCCCTTACAACACCAGAAAAAAAGGTTGGATATACAACGATAATTCTGATCACCCTAAAATTAAAAAATGGGTGGATAAAATTGTTG
>SKUL01000379.1 GCA_007129985.1 Flavobacteriales bacterium | reverse complement strand
GATTCAATCCTGAAACGTTGAATAAATATGATTGCGATGGCCACCATCAAAAGAAAACCGGCTACCAATATCCAAAGTTGCACTTGTCTCTGGCGGATCAATGAGCTCTTAGTAGCCAGCTCTAAATCCTTAATAGCCAACTCTTTTTCCCGCTCAGAAGAGGCATATCGTGCTTCCTGAGCGGCAAGCTGCTTCGCTATTTCTTCAGTCTGAAGGGTAGCATTGAGCTCCACGTACATGTCCTTGTACAGGTAAGCGTTGGCGTAGTCACCCAATTCGGCATACACATCTGCAAGCCCCTGATAACCCATTAACTGATGTCGTACAGACTTTAAATCGTCATAGATCTCTATTGCTTTGTTGTAGTAGGATACGGCCCTCTCAAGTTGGCCCAACACCGTGTAGGTATCTGCCATATACAAAAAGTTAGCTGCAATACCTGAACGGTCTTCCAGTTCATTCTTAATAACCTGCGACAAAGCGAAATAATCTAAAGCTCTATCGTAATCTTCAAAATCGTGGTAGATGAGCCCTATGTTCGTATAACAGCGTGAAATATTCATGGAGTGCTCAATAGACTTGTATTTATCCAAAGCGCGTTCAAAAAAACCAAGTGCAGTAGTAAGCTCCTTTCTCCGTCTGTAAATAAGCGCCATATTGTTGAGTGCCGCCGCCTGACCATAAACTTCCTCCAACTCCCGGTACAACTCCTCAGCTTTCTTGAAATATTCAAGGGCTCTGTTATCGCTTTTTGCCGATACATGCAAGTTCCCGATGTTTACATAGGCAATGGCTAATCCCGACTTGTTACCAAGCCGTTGCCTTATGTTTAGCGACTGCTGGTAATACTCCAAAGCTTCCTGATAAACACCTCTTATTTTGAGCATTACACCGATATTCATCAGCAGGGTCGAGTGCAGCAACGGAATCCGCACCTCAGAGCTGTACTGCTCTTCATCCATCAAGCTCAGCACTTCCAAACCGTCGTGGTAGAGTTCTACAGCTCGGTCATAATCCCCAAGATAATAATGGGAGGTTCCCATCAGGTTGAGCATTTCAGACTCGTAGTACAAATGGCCTAGCTCACGGGCTGTAGCAAGTCCTTGTTCAAGGAAGTCTAAGTTGGTACGTGAATCTCTGGTAGCTAGATAGGCATCAAGCTCCATAATACTGGCCAACAACAGCGTATCTGACTGCTGCGGAATGATGGCCTTGAGGCTGTCAATAATTTCAGCACGCTGACCAAAACATGAAAAAGCCAAAACAACCGACATCATCTGAGCCAAAAAGCATCTTCTCGCATCGGTTAAGTTAATAGTTTGGAACATGGTTGTTATTGGTTGGCTCTCCACTCCATCACAAAGTCGTCCATCACGTGTCCTTCGCCCACGTCAAAGTCTTTCGAAGCAATAGTAGTGAAGCCAAATTTACGGTAAAAATCAATGGCCCTGCTATTTGCTCTGTTTACTTGTAGCTGGATTACACCGATACCTCTCAACGTTACCTTGCTTTTCAATGCATTCAGGAACCACAATCCCAGCTTCTTCTTCTGAAAAACCTGATCTACATATAGTTTTTCGAGCTTGGCATAACCATCACGAAAAACCAACTGTGCATAACCGATGTCCTTGCCTTTGTACAACAGTAGATAAAAGCAGGTACTATCGTCTGCCAACTGTTCCTCCAGTTTTTCAGTGGCATACATCCATCCAAACAAATAATCAAGTCTGTCAGGTGGCAGGATATCTCTGAAGGCTGGCTTCCATATTTTGGACGCCAGCATTATAATGCGCCATTGGTCTTTCGGACCACAAACGTACATTTCAACCTGCATGATTTCACGAGGTGATTATCAAGAATATGCTCTCAACCCCTCTGGTTCAAACACTGTGAAGGTTTTACCACGGTGATCTATCAGCCCTCGGTTGTTGAGATCGTTCAGAACAGTAGTAACCGTTTGTCTGGAAGTTGCTGTCATGTTGGCAATGTCCTGATGAGTAAGGTTGTGGGTGAGCGTCCATTGAGCGTTAGATTTGTCTCCATGCTCCTCCACAAGATTCAATACAAAGGCTGCAATTCGGGCAGGTGCATCTTTGAATAGTAACATGTCGAGCTTTCTTTCAAGCTGTTGCAGCCTATCTCCTACATTCAGCGTCATGGCCAGCCCCACGTCAGCGTGCCTGGTCATTAGATCTTGAAATACAGTTGATTCTGCTACACAAATGATTACTTGCGGATCCATCGCTATTGCCGAAGCCTTCAGCGAGTCATGCGCATCAGTTTTAATAGCACCCAAGATTTGCCCCGGATAGATAACATCCTTGACCATTGCCTGACCTCCATTATCATTGTGTGTCAATATCTTAACCCGACCCTCCTTAATTAGGTATATCTGGTTCTCCTCGTTGCTCTTAAAAATTTCCTCTCCTTTTGTGTAGTTGAGCATTTCTGTGGCACCATCAATTTCCATCATGGCGTCCATTGAAAGGTTATGGAAAAAATTAATCTGCTGTAAATACCATTGCTTGATATTGGGCCTAGTTTTAGTCATGGTGTGATGGTTCTTGCCTGGTTACGTCACCAAATATAGAAAACAATGTTAATCGAGTTGGTGGTTTTCGTAGAACTTCAGGTCTGTATTTTGCAACATCTTAATCATCAGAGATATTTGTCCAAGATGGTAGGAAAAGTGCTCTACCACATGAATGAGCGCACCTAAAACCGAGGTTTCAAAGCCCTGAATAAGCCTTTTGTTGGAAAGCCATTCCGGCTGAACACTTTCCCATACCTCCTGTAATTCAGACTTCAACAGACCCATACGCTGCTTGAGTTCTTCCGTGGAATATGCTCCTGAAGAGGCAAACTCAAATTTCCGTTGCCTCACGTCTTCAGCACCGGCAACACCGTGTAAGACCCACTGCCTGAGGTTTCCCTCAAGGTGAAGCACAAGGTTTCCAATACTGTTGCATGACTCATTCGGACGATACCATAATTGATCTTCGCAACAGAGCACCAAACATTTGTCCAACCGAGGCCAAAACTCATCAAATAACCTAGCGCCCAGCTCCTTCAATACTTCTCGCCCCAATTCATTCTCTGGAGTCATCTTCGGCGGATTTGTTGAGGTGAAGTTGAATATAATGGAGGATGCGCTCCATCAAATGCAGTCTGTCTTTACCGTGAATGTTATGCGGGTGGCCCGGATACACAAAATGGTCAATGTGTTTATCGTGAGACACCAAGGCACGAACCAGCCTGGCTGGTTGGTCCGGCAGCACTACTTCATCGCTACCTCCGTGAAGCAAGAGCAATGCGTCTTGCAAATTGGTGGCATAGGTTAATAAATCTGACATTTTGTAAGCGTCAGGATTTTGTGAAGGCGACCCAAGATATCGTTCTGCATACATTGATTCGTAATCCTTCCAGCCGGTTACAGTACCTCCAGCAACTCCTGCCTTGAAAACCCCCGGCGCCCGAAGCATCAATGCAGCCGCCAAATATCCGCCATAGCTCCAGCCATGCACGGCCATTCTCTCCACATCAACATAATTCAGTGTTGAAAGATAGTTGACGCCAAGTAACTGATCATCTACTTCCACAGAGCCAATTTTGCCGTATAAAGCTTGTTCAAAGGCCTTACCTCTGTTTCCTGTGCCCCTGTTATCGAGCATAAACACTACATACCCTTCAGAAGCCACGTGATTCAACCACAACGGCGCACCATAATTCCACGCATACTGAACCATTTGCGTTTGAGGGGCGCCATGAACAAATACCAATACCGGGAGTTTCTCGCCAGCAGGCACTTGTGCGGGCTTCATCAAACAGCCGTATAGGTCTGTTCCATCTTCGGTTCGAAGACTAAGGACTTCCATGTCGGGCATCTCTTTTCCCGAGATTGGATTGGAGGCCTCACTCAAGTTTCGGATTTTCTTGCCATCGGTTGAAAAAAGCTCATCTTTTCCGGGAGTTTCAGGGTTTGACCACTGAAACCAAACCCTACTTCTGTCCGGACTCACCTCAGATTGATGAACCCACGCATTCTCTGAAATGGACTGAAGTTTTCCATTACGGAGGTTGAGTCTGTAAATATTGCGTTGCAAAACGGGTTTGTGAATCGTGAGCCATGCGTGACCTGCTTTCTCGTCAAAACCCACAATTTCGTGAATATCGAACTCTTCACTAAACAGTTTTTTCACAAGTTTTCCTTCGGCATTGTAGCGAAACAACTGCTTGTAACCATCCCTTGACGATACCCAGAGAAAGTCTCCGGAGCCATCGGGAATAAAAATGGGCCCACTGTGAGGAGTGACATACTTTTCGTCTGTTTCGGTAATTAAGACACCAACTTTTCTTCCCGAAGTGGCCTCATATTTTGCCAATTCAAGTTTTTTCTGATCGCGCGAAAGCTCGTTCAAATAAATGTAGCGATCATTGGGTGACCACGTTAAGTGTGAGAAATACAATTCTCGCAGTTCGCCTGTTTCGAGGTAGTAGGTTTCCTGTGAACTGAGATTGTAAACTCCTACCGAAGGCATTTCTCCATTTCTGCCAGCCATGGGATAGCGAATGGCGCGGCCTTCGGTGTCACCAGTTCCATAATCTCGCAAACGCGTTTCAGCAATGTTCGATTCATCACTTTGAAAGAAGGCAAGCAAGTCTCCATGGGTTGACCAAAAGGTGCCCTTCACATTTCCAAACTCAAAACGATGTAAAGCCTGTCCGGCCTTAATCGGGCCTGCAGGATGTCGGGTTACCCAATTTACAAGTGTGTCGCCATATTGCACAAACACGTTAGGTCCACTGAAATAGCTAAGGGCTTTATGACGGTGATTGAACTCAGCATTTTGGGCATTTTCCACATAGTTCATCAGAAACTCTGTTTGTCCTGTTGGAATGTCGTACACAAAGATTTTCTGGAAGTAATCAAAGGCAATCTGATTCTCGTTCATCCACGAAATGGCAGGAAAGAATCGCATAGAGAGAAAACCTTGTGACTGAACCCCGCGGTTCAATTCCGAAAGGGTTATTTCCCTGGACCCCAAATTATCCGGGTCGCGAATAACCAATCTTGTAGCGTCTCCTTGTCCTTCCAGATAGCAATATCCTTTTCCGTTGGGAAGCCAAGTAAACCGCACCAAGTTGTGCGGCCTAAGTTGACCATAGTCGCCGTAAACAGCCTCTCTGAGCGTTATTGCATCAGATTGCTGAGCCATAGCAGCCCCAACGAAATGAGCAAGTAGAACAATGATAGATAGCAGTCGCAAGGAATGAATCACTTCTTCTTGTTATAGCGGAAATAAACCAGCAAGGCCATCAGAGCAATCACGATGCCGAAAATGATAAGCACTGTCACCCAGCTGTCTTCGGGGTCACCCTGAACACGAATATCCTGGGGTATCTGTGCCGCGGCACTAATGGCTGTTAAAACGAGTGTGATGAGGAATAAAAGGCGTTGAAGCATAGCTGTCTTTTTGGCTTGTTGGCCAAAGATACAAAAGGAGGGCGGGAAGCATCACTAACGTCAAACATGCGGGAATGCCAATGAGAAGAACAAGTGAGGCATTTAGGACGAGAGACCCATTGCTTGACGCAATGGGTTTTATTTTCCGGCGTAGCACGGTTGAAAGCTGCGCTTTCCCGTGAAAGGTAAACTCGAAAAGACCATGCGCAGGATTACCTGCGGTGATC
>SKUL01000136.1 GCA_007129985.1 Flavobacteriales bacterium | reverse complement strand
CAACCACATTGCTCCTTGTTTCACCATCTCAGTTGTTTCAGGGCAGCGGCAACCTCGTTTACCGGCATCTGGCATGCCCTGTTTTCGCAGACAAAGATGGTGGTTTGGTTTTCAAAAAAGCGACTTTCAAACAAAGGCAGTTGACTTTCGCGCTTTGCAGCCAGTACCGAAACATTGGGCGTGAAGTTGGATTGCAGCTCCAAAGCGAAAGAGATGGCGTCATCGCCGGTAATCACCACCTCGCGCCAGTTGTACACTTCTCCCAGCATCAGGTTGGCCCAGTTGCTGTAGCCCGATGCGTACTTGGGAATCATGGGTGCAACGTTGCGGAGCATCTGCCGTGAGCGCTCCAGGTATGCTTCGTTGAACCAAAGGTGCCCCTGCAAAAAGAGCACACGCGCCATCACCGAGTTGGAAGACGGTATCACATTGTCGCTCACCTCGGTTTTTCTCGCAATCAGCGGGGGGTCAAGGTCTGAAGTGAAATAGAACATACCCGTTTCTTCCTGGGAGAAGTGCTCGATGGTGTAATCCGTGAGTTCGCGGGCTATTTCGAGCCATTCCTCTTCGAAGGTGGCGCGGTAAAGGTCGAGCAGTGCTTCGATGGTGAAGCAATAGTCTTCGAGGTAGCCATTGATGGTGCTTTTGCCGGCTTTATAGCTGTGGTTGAGACCACCGTCAGAACGCCGCTGGGTGGAGAGCAGAAACTCCATGTTCTTTCTGGCAGGTTTGAGGAAGCGCTCGTCTCCAAAAGTAAGGTAGGCTTCGCACAGCCCCGACACGGTAAGTGCATTCCATGATGTGAGGGTTTTGTCGTCTAAACCGGGTCTTACGCGTTTTCCGCGTTCGGCGAGGAGGGTCTTATTGACCTCATCTTGTTTAGTCTCCAGTTCCACGGGGGTAAGGTTGTAGATTTTCATCAACTCCTCATCGGTCTTTTTCCGCAGCGGAATGTTGTTTCCGTGCTCCCAGAGCGCTGCACCACCAATACTGTAGAGGTCTTTCACAAAGGGGAAGTCATCTCCGAATAGCGCTTTCAATTCCTCTTCTTTCCAAACGTAGAACTTTCCTTCTTCACCTTCGCTGTCGGCATCGAGGGCGCTGTAAAAAGCCCCGTTTTCGGCTGTCATTTCACGCTCAAGCCACTCGGCAGTTTGATACACAACGTGTTTGTAAAGTGGGTCGCGGTATCGTCTGTATGCCAAGCTGTACAGGCTGAGCAATTGACCATTATCGTAGAGCATTTTCTCAAAGTGTGGAACCTTCCACACCATATCCACCGAATAGCGGGCAAAACCACCACCCACCTGGTCGTAAATGCCGCCCATGGCCATTTTGTTGAGGGTGAGCTTTACGTGGGCGCTCACCTTTTCATCGCCGGCCAAAAAGCCATAATTGAGCAGAAACTGGTAGTTGTTGGGCAGCGGGAATTTCGGTGCACGGTTCGGACCACCGGCAATTTCGTCGAAGGAGTCTTTCCATTTGCGTACGGCGAGGTCGAGGGTATCTCGCGAGAGCCATGCTTCGTCTTCCTGAAGCTGCACGAGGTCGCTTTGCTGCACGCCTTCCGTGAGTTTTTGCGCGTACTCGGCAAATTTTTCGGGTTCCTGTTGCCAGGTTTCTTGAAGGGTGTTGAGAATTTTCTCCCACTGCGCAGGGGGGAAATAGGTTCCGCCGTACACGGGACGGCCGTCGGGCAGTGCAAAGCAGTTGAGGGGCCAGCCTCCGCTCCCTGTCATAAGCTGCACGGCGTTCATGTAGATTTGGTCAACGTCGGGGCGCTCTTCGCGGTCAACCTTCACCGAGACAAAGTAATCGTTCATGATGGCTGCGAGGGAGTCGTTTTCGAAGGACTCCCGCTCCATTACGTGGCACCAGTGGCAGGCAGAGTAACCGATACTGATAAGCACCAGCTTGTTTTCCTTTCGGGCTTTTTCAAAGGCTTCTTCTCCCCAGGGATACCAATCTACCGGGTTGTATGCGTGTTGAAGAAGGTATGGACTGCTCTCCTTGGCGAGTCTGTTGGGCTGTTTGTCGTTTTTCATGGAATCTGTTTGAGGTGTGCAGGCCACAAATGCGGCTAGAACCAAAAGGCTCAGCCAGCTCAGCTTTATGGGTATCACCGGTGGCATGAGGCACAAAGATAGAGGGAACCGCAGGAGGGCGGAGCCACTGATGTTACACGCCGTTTCAGCGCGGGCGGATGTTTCCGTCAAAGGCAACTTTTTCACGATGGTCAACATCGAAGTTTTTGGTGAACATCCCTGAGCCTCCGCGAACTTTTCCGTGAAGTCTAACATCCAGCGATTGGCTAATGAGGCTCCCCACCAACACGCTGATGAGGTTACTCCCGGCTTTTTCGGCACTTACCGACGACTGCACAATCACATAGCCTTTGAACTTTTTGGGCACTTGCACGGGCTCTTCGAGGTAGAGTTTGCCAAAGTTCACCCGGTTAATTTCCATTTCGAGGTCGCTGCTTGAAACTTTAAGCGGATAGCTATTGGGGTTATCAATATGCACATCAAAAGAGAAATACAGGCGATCGGAGCCCATAGAATTCACCCGAAATTTGCGGATATCGGTGATGTCTACATCCTGATAAGAGCAGGAAGCAAAGCAGAAAAGAGCCAGCAATCCGGCAATGAAAATTCTTGCGTCCATTACTTGTTGTGCAGCGATGCAAAGTGTGTGTAAAACCGCGGAATGGTTTCTATCCCTTTGAAGTAGTTGAAAATACCGTAGTTCTCATTGGGCGAGTGAATCTTATTGGAGTTCAAGCCAAATCCCATCAGCACGGTATCGAGCCCCAAGATGTTTTTGAACAGCGCCACAATGGGAATGCTCCCTCCGCCGCGCACGGGAATAGGCTCCTTGCCAAAGGTGTCGTGCATGGCCTTGTGGGCTGCCTGATATCCGGCCGATTCGAGTGAGGTAACTGCGGGATCACCGCCGTGATGCGGAGTCACTTTCACTTTCACACAATCGGGAGCAATGGATTCGAAGTGTTTCTGGAAGAGCTGCGTAATTTTTTCAGGGTCTTGATTGGGCACCAAACGCATGGATATTTTGGCGTAGGCTTTTGAGGGCAGAACCGTTTTGGCGCCATCGCCGGTGTAACCACCCCAAATTCCGTTTACGTCAAGGGTTGGCCGGATGGATGCGCGCTCGGAAGTATTGTAGCCTGTTTCACCCCACACATCGCTGATTTCGAGATCTTGTTTGTATTTCTCCAGATTGAAGGGCGCCTTGTTCATTTCAGTGCGTTCTTCAGCAGAAACCTCCTGCACATCATCGTAAAAACCTGCTACGGTTATGCGATTCTCGTTATCGTGCAAGCTGGCAATCATTTGCGCAAGAATATTAATGGGATTGGCCACCGCACCTCCGTATATACCTGAGTGCAAATCGCGGTTGGGTCCGGTTACTTCTACCTCTACATAGCTCAGTCCGCGCAAACCCACCGTGATGGAAGGCACATCGTTGGCAATCATGGCCGTGTCAGACACAAGTACCACATCGGCGCTGAGCATTTCTTTGTGCCGCTCAAGGAAAGGCGCCAATTCCACCGAACCTACTTCTTCTTCTCCCTCAAAAATAAACTTGATGTTGCAGGGCACTTCTTTCAGTCCGTGCATGGCCTCAAGTGCTTTAATGTGCATGTACATCTGGCCTTTGTCGTCGGCAGCACCACGGGCAATAATCAGGTCGTCCTTAATAACCGGCTCAAAAGGAGGGCTGTCCCAAAGATCATCCGGGTCGGAGGGCTGCACGTCGTAATGTCCGTACACGAGCACTGTGGGCAGGTTGTTGTCGGCGATATATTCACCGCACACAATGGGGTGACCATTTGTGGGCATCACCTCGGCTTTGAGCGCTCCTGCGGCTGTAAGCTGGTCTCTCACAAATTCAGCAGCCCTAAGCACGTCCTCTTTGTGATTGGGTTGCGCGCTTACCGACGGAATGCGCAAAAATTGCAGAAGTTCGTCGAGAAAGCGTTGGCGGTTTGATTCGATGTAGTTATCCAGTGCTTGCATATTGTGAGGTAATTTAGTCGTGAAAAGAATGCGACAAATATACCAATCCAAAGGCGCTTTGAGCGCATGAATTAAACCGCTCGACCCAAACTTGCGCGCAAATTCATGTCGTAAAACAACAGAAAAATGCAAGCAAATTCCGATATTCGCTAGCTGAATTTGTGAGTAGCATTTACCGAATGAACGAACCATGGGAATGGAGCGTGCAACTATCTTACTGTTGCCACGTCAATTCTCCGTCAAAAAAACCTGCTTTAAACCAACACCCATGAATGCATTTTACAAGTGTCTCATCACCGCCATATTGCTTATTGCATCAGTGACTCATTCCGCTGCCCAGGTGGAAGTGGACATCTCCATGACGCCTGAACAACTGGTGCAGGATGTATTGTTGGGGCAAGGTATTACTGCCTGGAACATCACTTTCAACGGCCAGCCCGGCAATGTGCAAAACAATCAAATTGGACGCTTTATTGGCCCGAGCAATTTTGTTGATTTTGATGAAGGTATTGTGATGGCGAGCGGACATGTGGGGCAACTAGATGGAACCGCCTTTGGAGGAGCGATTAATCCCAGTCTAACAGGAGACCCTGATTTACAGGTGATTGCGGCTCCATTTTCTGTAAATGATTGTGCCATTTTAGAATTTGACTTTATCCCCAACGGGGATTCTCTGGAAATACGCTTCGTTTTCATGTCGCAGGAATACCCGAATTTCACATGTTCGAGTTACAACGATCCATTTGGCTTCTTTATCAGCGGTCCGGGAATCGATGGCGGCGGACAGTTTATGAACAACGCAGCGAACATTGCGCTTATTCCCGGTTCAGATACATTCATTGGAGTAAATACCATCAACTCAGGGGTACCTGCTAATCATCCCAACTGCCTCAATGTGAATCCTAATTACATGCAAGACAGCCAGTATTTTGTAGCGAATAGCCCTATGTTGGAGGGGGATATTCAGTTTCCGGGTCTGACGGTGACCATTACAGCTTACGCACAGGTGATATGCGGTGAAACGTACCACATTAAATTGGGTGTTGCGGATGCCAGTGATCAGATTCTTGACTCTGCGGTTATTATTGAAGCTGCGAGTTTTCAGTCAAACCTCTTTATTGATGCTTCTCTTGAAATTCCTGTTGGGGTAAATGACTCTACACTTTACGACGGTTGCGGACTTGCTTACCTGACTTTTACCCGCCCGGGCGACACCTCCATGACAGAAACGGTATGGATTGAATACAGCGGAGATGCCATTAATGGAGTGCACTACCCCCTCCTGCCCGACAGCCTTGTGTTTGAACCAGGTGTTCAGAGCATCACCTTTGAGCTTACGATTCCTCCGGGGGTAGATATTACCGGGCCACTGCAAGCCATCATTACCATTACAAACATTGCCTCACAATGTGGGGGAGACGTGCTCACCAATGAGTTCACTTTTTGGGTCAATACAGTCCAACCACTGGACGCAATCTTTAATGACGTCACAATAGAAGCCTGCGGCGACAGCGTCACGATCGGGCCCATCCCGCTTGAAGGGTATGGGCTGTACACATTCGATTGGTCGGACGGATTTGATGGCCCTGAACAAACCTTAGCACCGCTCGAAACCATTACCTATACCATTACTGTGGGAGACACCTGTGGAATGGAGT
>SKUL01000340.1 GCA_007129985.1 Flavobacteriales bacterium | reverse complement strand
ATGGCAACCTTCATTTTGCGGTGGCGGTCAATCCGGATTCCCGCAGGTACGTTTTTCATCAAAGCCTCTGCGTTGCTCACCACGTAGCGGCCGGTCACTTTCACAAAGCTCTCGTAGCTTCCTGATATGGAATCCACCACCTCATCCAGCATTTCAAACTCCTGATAGCCTTTTCCGCGCTCAGGTTGGGCAGAAGGTTTCATGGACAAAAATTTCACCCTTCCGCTTTTTTCCCACGTGTGCATCATTTCAGAATCAGCAGGATGAAAACCACTGTTTTCGGCAAAGATGATATCAACCGGAAGCGACACGTAGTGAAAAAGGGCCTTTTCGTAGGCGGCAAGGCGCACATCAGCATCATGCTCAGCCACATGGGGTCCACGCGGATTTACTGTAGCGGTGATGATGAGGCAGGTAGCTTTCACCTTTCAAAAATGAGGTTTTTCGGTGGAACCGGAATGGAGCCGCAGTTCACAGTTTGAAAGCTTCAACTACACGAGCAAGGTCAAATCGCTTACCCCAGGTGTGCGCTGCCCGATAAAGCCTTCGCCAAATTCCACACCGATGTTTCGGCCCAGTTCGCGGGCTCTTCCCTCAAGGAACTCCATAAACTCACGCGAAGAAATGGGCGTGTTGGGCTCGGTGCTTTCAGAACTGTAAAACTGGCTCTTAAAGGCGCGAATGGCTTCCATCTTGCGCGAAAAGTGCGGAGTTACATCCACCACAAAATCGGGACGCAGGTAGCGGTCCTGAATGTAGTGATACACCACCCTGGGGCGAAAATGCTCCTGCTCTGCTCCATTCCACACAGTTTTGATTTTCCGCAATCCGGAAAAATAGGCCGCATCTGCCACAAGTTTGGCCGCACGACCATGGTCCGGGTGTCGATCTTCGGGGGCGTTGGCCAGCACGATATCCGGTCGGTATCGCCGAATGATTTTGATAACTGCCTCGCGGTGCTGAGTATCATTCACAAAAAAGCCATCCTCCATACCGAGGTTTTCACGAACAGCCAGCCCGAGTATAGCCGAAGACGCAGCGGCTTCTTCCTCTCGTTCGGCAATGGAACCACGGCTACCCAATTGCCCCCGGGTGAGGTCGGCAATACCCACCTTTTTACCTTGCGACACGAGAAGTGCTATCGTGCCACCGGCGGCGAGTTCTACGTCGTCGGGGTGCGCGCCAAAGGCCAATACATCCAGTTGCTCAGCCATCAGCGCGCTTTGGAGATTGAGCTCAGGTCATTTTCAATAAATCCCTGCTTTTTGCCGTGCAGCGCCTCGGTTTCCTGGTAGTACAGCAAGGCTCCGGTGGCCGCATCGAAAATGTACTTGTAGCAATACATCTCACGTCGCTCGCCGCTGAGCACAACATCTGCCACGGCCACATCTTTCTCTTCCAGAATGACGTCGTTGATGGCTTCCTGCGATACAATATTGATTTCGCCGCGGTAAACCTCATTGCGTTTTTCGGGAGTCATGGTGGCGTCGAAATCGGTTTCGAGGGCCATCAGTGGTAATTCTTCTTTGAGGCGATAAGTTTTGGAACTAATCATCCGCTGCGAAAAGGTGCGGTCTTTCACTTCGCCCGCCTCAACGGCCTTCACGTAAGCGTGTATGTTCTTCACATAGAGATGCACCATGGGCGCGCCGTCACGAGAAATTTTCTTTTTGTCCACAATCAACTGCTTCAGCACCTGAGGCTGCTCTTTCTTGTTCTTACTACCGATGGCAAGGGTAAACATATCAACCGGAAGACCATTCACCTCACCTTCTGCAAGGTAGAGAAAGCTGTAATCGGGATTTCCTTTGAGAGATTCGAAACCTGCTTCGTCCACAAACTCGAAACTTGACAGCTTCCAATTTTGCTCTACTGCCTGCTTGAGCTGCACCTGATAGGCTTCAGAGCCACTCATAACGGCAGCAAGTGTGGTTTTGGCAAGTTTTGAGGGGATATCGGTTCCGTAGAATTCAACCTGAGCGGTGGCCGTGAGCCAGAAGCCCAACGAGAGGGTAAAAACAAGTAATCGCTTCATCATTTTCTTGAGATTTGACGGTAAAGGTAGGGCTTCGGGGGCTCAAAAAGCCATCAGTTCGGCGTACAATTTATGAACAGGCAGCCCCATCACATTAAAGTACGAACCCTCAATCCGCTCAACGCCCACGTACCCCATCCATTCCTGCGCACCATAGCTACCCGCTTTGTCGTATGGGCGGTAGTTTTCCACATAGTAGGAAATCTCATCGTCCTTCAGGTGCCGGAAAAATACCCGGGTCTCGTCAAAGAAAAGTTGTTGCTTTTCCGCCGTCATCAGGCACACGCCGGTAAACACTTTGTGCATCTTTCCCGACAAGGTGCGGAGCATGGCATGGGCCTCATCTGCATCCGACGGTTTGTTCAGCACTTTGTCACCCAGGCAGACAATGGTATCTGCGGTGATGATGAGTTCATCCTTTTTCAAGGTATCGCGCATGGCGTGTGCCTTTACCTCTGCGAGAAAGAGCGCAATTTCCTCGTTGGCAAGTTCAGTACCGAAGGATTCGTCGGTGTTGCGCGTTCGGATTTCGAAATCAAGTCCCAGACCACTTAACAGCTCATGCCGGCGGGGAGATTTGGAAGCCAGGACAAAATGGTAGGGAAGCTGATGTATCATCTCTACACCACCCAAAAATTAAACACGAGCGCATAACCTAAACCGGTGGCCATGGCGATTTTGGTCCACGTAAAGGCCTTTACATAGCCCGGGCGGTCTTGCGCGCGAAGCGTGAGCCACTGCGATACGGCCAGCGGAATTCCCACTGCAATGGCAGCGTAAAAAATGGAGACTTTATCCGCAAGCAGGTAAAAGGCCACCATCATCACCACCACTACCGCAGCGCCCAACAGCACCAGTACAATAAGCTTGGTGCGACGCATGCCCAGCACAATAGGAAGGGTTCTGCAACCCACCTGGCTATCTCCGCGAACATCGGCCAAATCCTTTTGAATCTCGCGAATCAAGGTGAGCAGAAACGCAAAACCCGCAAAACCTAAAATGAAGTAAAACAGCAGCTTGAAAAACGAAGTAGGATCCTCGTCCGGATAGTAGGTTTGGAAGTAAGCAACCACATCCTGCCCGTAGGCTTCCATTACAAGCGGTATTTCAAACACCCCCACCGTGAGCGGAATAAGGGCTGCCAATAAGGCGATGATGATGTTTCCGATCAGAAATTCACGCTTGAAAATCACCGAGTAGAACCACAATGAGCCTGATGCAAAGAGGTGAATAATCACCAATTGCCATATTCCGACTTTCCACGCGAGATAGCCGCCCAGCAGAATACCCACAATGTTGAAAGCCACGTGCGATACCATGGCCACCCGACGTTTTACAAGCCGACCTACCAGTACGCGCTCGGGTTTGTTGATACGGTCTGCCCGAACGTCAAAATAATCGTTGATGATGTTGCCACCGGCGGCAATGAGCAGAATAGACAGCACGAGCAGGGCAAAATCAAATTCCGACATCTGTAGCTGAAGCTCACTCGGTGCAAGCATGGGTGCCAGCACAAACAAGCGCATAAAGTACATGGTGGCTACCAGAATCAGCAGGTTGAGCGGACGCAAAAGCTTGATGAAGTGGAACACGGGCGTAGAGTTGGAGCGCAAAATTAACGGAAATACACCACCCTTGTACTACCTGTGTGAAGGTATTTGAGCGCGGCAGCAATGAGAAGATCAAAACAGAAGCCAGCGATGTAATGAGGGCCAATGATTTTGTTGCGTAAACAACTCCTAACGCTTTCCTCCTCAATCGTTTTGAGGATGTATTTAAGGCAAGATAGCCGTGTCTGAATGCTTGATATTTTATTTCTTAGCGCTCCTTGCGTCTCCGTTGCGTTCCTTGCGGTTAAGGCTTTTTAACCGCAATCCCGACATAGGTCGGGTCGCAAAGAAGGCGCAAAGTGCGCAATGCTGACGCGGAAAACAAAAAAAGAGCGACCTACGCAGGGCCGCTCTTCATTGTTGTTTTCTCTTCGGGAATGAACTACGAATCCGCGCCCATGGCTTCTGCGTAGCGACGGCTTACTTCTTCCCAGTTTACCACGTTCCAGATAGCATCGAGGTAATCACCGCGCTTGTTCTGGTACTTGAGGTAGTAGGCGTGCTCCCACACGTCAATGCCGAAAATGGGAGTACCACGGTCTTCGGCCACATCCATTAAGGGGTTGTCCTGATTGGGTGTTGAGGTGATGGCCAGCTTGCCTTCAGCATTGACAATGAGCCAGGCCCAACCTGAACCAAAGCGGGTAGCTCCGGCTTTTGAGAGGGCGCTTTTCATTTCGTCCATACCGCCCAACTGCTCATTGATGGCAGTCAACAGTTCCTCCGAAGGCTCAGAGGCATCGGGCGACAAAACAGACCAGAACAAATCGTGGTTATAGTGACCACCACCGTTGTTGCGAACCGCCGTTGAGTAGGTTGAAACCCTGGCCATGATATCGAGCAAGGGCGTGAGGGTATCTCCGGCTTCGCGAAGGGCCTTGTTGAGGTTGTTGATGTAGGCCTTGTGGTGGCGTGTATAGTGGATTTCCATGGTTTGCGCGTCGATATGCGGCTCAAGCGCATTGAATGCGTAGGGAAGATCGCTTTGCTCAAAAGGCGCTCCCGTGGGTTGTTGTGCTACCGTTTCGCAGGCGGTAAAAGCGAGGCCGATAAAACAGCCAAGAAGTAAGTGTTGAAGTTTCATGTGTTTGATTTTATCAAGGTTTACAAGTGAAAGTGCCATGTTGTTCGCAAAGCTAATGAGAATTGTAAAAACGGCCGGGGAGATACGCTCTCGCCGGATGGAAAGGGCTGTTGGCTTCAAATTGCATTTCGCGCGGGAGCGGAGGAAGCTACTCCTCGCCTCGTTCCTCAGCGCTCCGGTCAAAAAGAAAAACAATTTAAGTCCAAGCTTTAAACCCAAATCTCACCCTCATGTCACTTCGACCGTAGTCTGAAATTTCCGGAATGAAATGGAGGAAATAAGGACGGAGCGGAGAAGTCTCTGGGAATGGTATTCTCTGCTACCCGGCGAAGTAACATGCCACAAAGTGGAGCTTTGCGGGTGCGGGGGGCCGGGTCTGTGTCAACCTATTTCAGGATTAAACCACAACTCAAACATTATCATCTTTTTCTTGTCACTTCGACCGAAGTCTGAAATTTCCGGAATGAAATGGAGGAAATGAGGACGGAGCGGAGAAGTCTCTGGGAATGGTATTCTCTGCTACCCGGCGAAGTAACATGCCACAAAGTGGAGCTTTGTGGGTGCGGGGTGTGACTTATTTCATTGATAATCAATGCCACGCGAAAGGATTCGCGCGGGAGCGGGGCCATTGTCCTAAACTAGGTTTACTTTCTTTACTCATTTTACACATTTTGGTGTAAACCTATTTTAGGACGAGTCACGGGAGTGGGGGTGACCAAAACCCACCCCAACCCCGACCTTCAGCATCAATGTAGTTTGAAGCCCGCGGTTGTCGGGGCCACCCCTCCGGTGGAGGGGACAATAACCGCCGTTTCGTTTTAGACTCTAATCAGGTTGAGAACCAGTCTTCGCCGTTCCCGGCGGCTTACTCACTTCCCTCTTGAGACGGGTTAGGGGTGTGTCACCCCTTTTGATAGCGGCCGGGTCTGTGTCAACCTATTTCAGGATTACACCACAACTCAAACATTATCATCTTTTT
>SKUL01000137.1 GCA_007129985.1 Flavobacteriales bacterium | reverse complement strand
TTGAGGTATTGCTCCAATGGGTCGGTGAGGGTGTGTCCTGAGCGAGCCAGACCACCGGCCAGGATTACGGCTTGCGGACTCGTAATGGCCACTGCTGTTGCGAGGCCACGTGCGAGGTGTCGCGCGGTGATGTCGAACGCTTCGAGAGCCAGCGCGTCTCCCTGTTCGGCCAGCGTGGTGAGGTGTTTGGCAGAAATACGCGGTAGGGGAGAGCGTACCGCCTTTCCGCTTTTCTGATACTTTTTCTGCAGAGCTGCCACGGTGCGCTTGAATCCTGTGGCCGAAGCGTAGGTTTCGAGGCAGCCTTTTCGTCCGCAGCCGCAAGCCCGCCCATTTGGTTTTACCACAATATGTCCCAATTCGCCTGCCATTCCGGTGTGGCCGTAGAGCATTTTACCGTGGCACACAAATCCGCTACCGAGGCCGGTGCCCAGCGTAACCAGCACAAAGTCGTTCATTCCTTTGGCAGCACCGAAAAGCATCTCGCCGAGCGCAGCAGCATTGGCGTCGTTGGTTACCGTGGTGGGTTTGTTGAAGTAGCTTTTGAAAATGTCGGCGAGTGGAATCACACCCTCCCATTTCAGATTGGGCGCAAACTCGATGGTGCCGTTGTGGTAGTTCCCGTTGGGCGCTCCGATACCGATTCCGGAAATAAGGTGAGCAGCGCCGGAGTTACCTTCGATGTCCTCGAAAATGCGTTTGGCCAGCTCGTCGGCTGTTGGGAAATCGGCCGTGCGGAAGTTGTTGCTGTAGTGCACATGGCCATTCTCGTCAACCAGCCCAAAGGCCGTGTTGGTTCCGCCGATATCAATTCCTAGCGCCCATCTGCTCATGTGCCCTGATTGTTGAGGTGTCCGCGGTATCCGTACCACGCCAAGTAAAGGTAGGCAGGAACCAGCAGCAAAAAGCTACCCTGAATGCCGAAATAGTCTGCGAGCAAACCCTGCGCCGGCGGGAGGAAAGCCCCGCCCACAATAGCGAGAATCAGCAATGACGAACCCTGACTGGTGTACACGCCCAGTTTGCGGATGGCCAGCGTAAAAATATTGCTCCACATGATTGAATTGAACAGCCCTGTTCCGATGAGTGCCCAAAACGCGAGTGTTCCGCTCGTCAGCACCGCAGTTGAAAGCAGGGCTACGTTTACCATGGCAAATACTCCGAGCGTGCGTCCGGCAGCCGAGCGCCCCATCAAAAATCCCAAAAAGTTCAGTGCCACGAGGAGCATAAAAAGCACCACCGTTTCGGCGTTGTGTAGCTTAAAGCCGAATGAACCATCTTGTTCGGAGATGCTCGTCACGAGGTAAATCAGCCCGAAAACCGCAATGCTCATGCCCGCCATGGCGAGTTTTTTTCGCATTTCGGGCCGGATGGAACTGAGCGAGATGGCACCCAACAAACGGCCGAGCATCAATCCTCCCCAGTACCACGACAGGAATGTGTTTGCCTCAGCCTGACTGATTCCCATGATGTTGGGCAACACAGCAAAACTCACCAGCCAGCTCCCGATGGCTACTTCTGCGCCCACATAGAGAAAGATGGCGGCCATTCCACGGCGTAGTTGCTTGAATCGCAGGGCGCCCCAACCTTCGGGTTGTTGTTCGGTGTTTCTGAAACCGGGCAGGGGCAGCAGTTTGATAAGCATCGCCATCCCCAGAAAAACCAGGCCGTACATCAGGTAGGTTTTGCCCACGGCTTCTGCCGAGAGCGCTCCGGTTGAGAAGACCATAAATATCAGCACAGCACCTACGAGCGGTCCCAGCGTGGTGCCCAGTGAATTGAAACCCTGGGCAAGGTTCAGTCTGCTGCTTGCCGTTTCGGTTGGCCCGAGGATGGCTGCGTATGGATTGGCAGCAATCTGCAATACGCACACACCTGAGGCAAGCACAAACAAAGCGCTCAGAAAAAAGCCGTAGGAACCTGCCAGCGCAGCCGGGTAAAACAGGCAGCAACCCAGTCCGCAGAGCGCAAGCCCGGTCACCATTCCGTTTTTGTATCCCACACGGTTTATCGGGTCGCCAAAGGTTTTTGAAATCCAGAAGTAGAGTGAGGAAATCACGAAAAAAGCCCCGAAAAACGAGAACTGAACCAGTCCGCTTTGAAAGTTGCTGAGCGTGAACAGCTCCTTGAAAGTTCCAATCAGTACGTCGTTCATTACGGTGATAAAACCCCACAGAAAAAACAGGGAGGTAAGTACCGAAAAGGCAAAGCGCTGGTTGGTGGGCTGCATGTGCCGAAGATACAAATTCATCCATCTCTGCAAGGTTGTCTGATACTCTCTGAAACCATAGTTTTGCAGCGCTTTGAAACCATTCCGAAAAGCGAAACAAACCCTGGTGCGGCTGCTTATTGTGGCCGTTGCTGTGCTGGCGGTACACAGTTCATTCGCACAACAGGTTATTCACGTTGAGAACCGACGCCTTGCCGACACCACGCAAGGGCTGAGAGGCGATGTTACCCTTCAGGCCAATTTGGTGCAAAACCTCAATGATATTTTTCAGACCAACAACCTCGGGCAGCTCTGGTACAACAAAGGGCGGCATCAGTTGCTGAGCATCACGGCCTTCAATCTTACCGTTTTCAACGAAAACAGGATTGTGAACGATGGTTTTCAGCACTTTCGCTATACCTACAAGCTCACCCCAAAGGTGGCACCAGAGATGTTTGCACAGGTTCAGTACAATGAGTTGCTGAAAATCGGATTCCGGTCACTCTCGGGTGCGGGCGCGAGATTTACCGTAATTGACAACGACAGCACCAAGTCTAAACTCTTTGTGGGGCTCTCATACATTTACGAATACGAGGAGGAAACCACAGGAAAGTTTGTGCGTGCCCATCGCGCCAACCTCTATGTGAGTATCGGCTTTCCGATTGCGCGCTGGCTGACCTTTGACGGAATCGCGTACTTTCAGCCGAATGTGGCTGTGCTGCATGATATCCGCTCGTCGGCAGAGATTATTCTGGACGTGACCATTACGCGGCGCTTATCGCTGATGATAGTGCACAGCTTGGTGTACGACGGAGAGCCTCCCGAAGGAGTGCGCAACCTCTTTTACAATTTTAGAAATGGTTTGCGGTACCGCTTTTAGAACGCGGTGGTAGGAGCTACATTCTTCCGCAGCCTGATAATCCCCAGCCAGTTAAACAGCTTGATGAAGGGGTAAATCGGGTCAATTTCAAACCAGCGGTAACCAAAATTCGGACGACCGCCAAATTTGTGGTGGTTGTTGTGGTATGACTCGCCCAACATCAGGAAATCAACCGGAAGGAAGTTCTTGGAAGTATCGGCAAGCTTAAAGTTTACATAACCCACTTTGTGCGCAAACCAGTTGATGATGGCTCCGTGAAAGGGTCCCATCACAAAGTGAATTGGAAGCAGAAGAAACATCCACCAATGCGTTGCAAAAATGACGTAGAAAGCAACGTAGAAAACTCCCCATCCAAGACGAGAAATCCAGTTGTCCCCAAGCTTTTCCATCAAAGGCCAGTGCGGAAGATCACGGAGGTATTTGTCTTCGAGCTCTACCTTTTTATGGAGTATGCTGTTGTAGATATTCTTGGTTTTCCACATCATCTTAAAGAGGTTGCCGTCGTACTTGGGAGAATGCGGGTCTTTTTCCGTGTCGGCAAAAGCGTGGTGCAATCGGTGCATAGCCCCATATGTGTAAGGGCTGAGGAAGGAAGAGCCTTGAAAAATGAAACTCAAGGTGTAGAAAAAGCGCTCCCAAAATTTCGACATGGTGAACATGCGGTGGGCAGCGTATCGGTGATGAAAAAAGGTCTGGGTGAAGAGCGACAGATACCAGTGCGCTACAAAAAATGCTAAAATGGCCATTGAAACTTTGTTACTTAATGCTGGTAATGCGTGATTTCGATTTTCGAAACGGCATTACTGTGAAGTACAAAGATAACAATTGTGAGCTTAGCTTGTTTGTTTTCTTTTTTCCGGAATGATTAAAGTGCACTCAAATAGTTGATTGCATTTTTTGGGATCCGTGGTTCCGGTTCGGGGTTAATCGCAGGAGCCTTGTTACTTTTGCGTCGGATTTCACAACGATAAAACCCGCTGAAAAATGAAAGTTCGCATTGAGAAAGATACCATCGGCCCTGTAGAGGTGCCTGCAGATAAGTACTGGGGAGCGCAAACCGAGCGGTCGCGCAACAACTTTAAAATCGGGCCATCGGCCAGTATGCCGCTTGAGGTGGTGTATGGATTCGCCTACCTCAAAAAAGCGGCAGCCCATGCCAATTGCGAGTTGGGCGTGCTCGACGAAAAGAAGCGGGATTTGATTTCTGCCGTGTGCGATGAAATTCTGAAAGGTGAGCTCAACGATCAGTTTCCGCTGGTGGTTTGGCAAACCGGCTCGGGAACACAGAGCAACATGAACGTCAATGAGGTGGTGGCCAATCGCTCTCACGTCATCAATGGCGGCACACTTGGCGAGGGTGAAATGCCCCTGAAGGCCAACGACGATGTGAACAAATCGCAGTCGTCCAACGACACCTTTCCAACGGGCATGCACATTGCCTGCTACAAAATGATTGTGGAAACCACCATTCCGGGGGTTGAGCAATTGCGCGATACACTGAAGGCCAAGTCGCAGGACTTGCGCGATGTAGTGAAAATTGGACGCACGCACCTGATGGATGCCACACCACTCACCTTGGGTCAGGAGTTTTCGGGCTATGTATCACAGCTCGATCACGGTTTGAAAGCCCTCAATAACACCTTGCCGCACCTGTCGGAGTTGGCGCTGGGCGGTACAGCGGTAGGAACGGGAATCAACACCCCCGCAGGCTACGCAGAACTGGTGGCAAAGAAAATCGCAGAGTTCACCGGGCTGCCTTTTATATCGGCTGAGAACAAGTTTGAGGCGCTCGCTGCCCACGACGCGATGGTTGAGACTCATGGTGCCCTCAAGCAACTGGCGGTTTCGCTCAACAAAATTGCCAACGATATTCGTTTGCTGGCCAGCGGTCCGCGTTCGGGTATTGGCGAAATCATCATTCCGGCCAATGAGCCGGGTTCATCTATTATGCCGGGCAAGGTAAATCCCACGCAATGTGAGGCGCTTACCATGGTTTGTGCGCAGGTGATGGGCAATGACGTTGCGGTAACCATCGGCGGTACGCAAGGTCATTTTGAGCTGAATGTGTTTAAGCCCATGATTGCGCGCAACGTGCTTGAGTCGGCCAGATTGCTGGGTGATGCCTGCGTGTCGTTTGAGCAGCATTGCGCCCTTGGAATCGAGCCCAACCATGCGCGAATTGAGGAATTGCTGAACAACTCTCTGATGCTGGTAACGGCGCTCAATACAAAAATTGGCTACTACAAGGCAGCAGAAATCGCCAACAAGGCGCACACCGAGGGAACCACGCTGAAGGTAGCAGCATTGGCGCTTGGTTATGTGACCGAGGCGGAGTACGACGAGTGGGTTGACCCTCGCAAGATGATTGGCACCAACGTTTAGTTTCTTTTTCCAAACTTCACCGGCAATCCCAGCCAATGGCCAAAGTTGCGCCACAAACTGAGGACGGCCGCAATGGCGAAGAAAACACCGGTCAGGATGTCGGTGGTGGATGAACTCCACCAGTCCATGCCCACGCGGATAAGCAGAAAATGGATGTAGGACGAGGCATCTACCACGAGGCCCAACTCCCGACGCACGTCGTAGTGCCAGTCGGTGAGAAAGCAATAGCCCCAACCGTAGAACGCACCGAGTAAAAACCACGAGCC
>SKUL01000107.1 GCA_007129985.1 Flavobacteriales bacterium | reverse complement strand
TTTCGAATTGGTTGACCAAGCCGAAGACTTTATTCTTTCTAAATTAGATTATCAGGTTGAAACCCGTTCAGAAGGAACATCCATACCGGGCAAGTATGAAATTCCGAGAGAAGTAATTGCTGAAGCTATTGTGAATGCAGTTGCCCACCGCGATTACACAAACAATGGAAGTGTTCAAGTCATGCTGTTCAAAGACCGTTTGGAGATTCGCAACCCCGGCTCCTTACCATTGGGATGGACAGTAGAAAAACTTAAACAACTACACACCTCAGTACCAAGAAATCTTTTGTTGGCCGAGCCTATGTATCAGGCAGGTTATATTGAGCGTCTTGGTACCGGAACATCTGATATGGTAACTAATGCAAATGAAGCCGGTTTGGTTGACCCTGTGTTTCTACAGGAAGATACGTTTAACGTAACCATTTATCGCGTGGGCTACAGTGCAGAAAACCAAGTATCTACTAAGCACCCACCAAGTACCCACCAACTACCCACCAAGCACCCACCAAGTACAGATGAAGTACCGCAGGAGTACCGTAGAACTACAGTAGAAGTTCGAAACCTACTTAAGGTATTGGTCGGTGAAAAAAGCAGGCAAGAATTACAAGAAGCGCTCGAACTGAAGGATAGAAGGAATTTCAGAGAAAATTACATAGAGCCTGCATTGCAGGAGGAATTAATACAGATGAAATACCCTGATAATCCGAATCATCCGAGACAGCGATATTTGCTCACTGAAAAAGGCGAAAAAGTATTGAAACAACTGTAAATGGAACACTTTGGGAACAAGGACATACTGAAACATCATAAGACAGGCTTTCTAAGTTCAAGAAAATGCCCGGCCGAAGTTGTACTCAAAAGTTACGAATGGGCAAAACGCCAGAGAGCAGAGGGAAACTGTGTAGTTTGTGGGAACCACTCTCAAATAGAAAAAGATGTTTTTAACATTCTAATGAAAGGTGTACAACCGCTTATCTTGGTATTGCCAAGGGGTCTAAAAAAACGTTGGGACAAAAGTTGGCTTGAAAATATAGATAAGAATAGATTATTGATTATATCACCCTTTTCGAAAGACATCACAAGAGTGTCTAGAGAAAAGGCGATTCAAAAAAATAAAACCATTTTAAATCTGAGCGACAACATAGTGGCTGGGCACAAATCACCCAATGGACAACTAGACAAATTGCTAGCGAGCTTGAAATTCGAGTATGTCTAAATGCTCAACTCCCAAACTTATCCTCACCCCACATCCTCCCCGCTTCTTTTCCCATTTTCGGCAGAACAAGGTGAGCGTAAAACTGTTTTTTGGGAGCCTACACGGCGCGCACATGCATTTAACCGAGCAAGAAATAGACCGCATCATAGAAATGGCCTGGGAGGATAGAACCCCTTTTGAGGCCATACAATTTCAATTTGGCGTTTCTGAGCAGGAAGTCGTTGTGCTGATGAGGAAGAGCCTGAAAAGGAGTAGTTTTAATTTGTGGCGTAAGAGAGTAAACAGCGGCGTAAGTAATAAGCATTTGAGCAAGCAGCCCACGGGTATGAGGCGGTTTAGGTGTGCAAGGCAAAAGAGCATCAGCAACAACAAAATTTCCAAGCGGTAGTGTTACCGTTCCGGCGCGGGTTTGTATGCATGCCAGCTTATACAACGCAAGCAATACCATAAACCTTCAAACCCTTTCTCAAAAAAACCTCCGAACGCGTTGCAAACGCGCCCGAGTCGGTTTTTTTTTGGGGAATCTATCATCTGGACTCTCCTGAACCTTCTTTTGAAACGGATGATACCAGTTATGTACTTGTAACTCTTCCAGCTCATGTTAATGACCAAGCTAGTGACGGAGCTGTTGACCAAGCTAACCTCAATGTTTTCATGGATTTAGATGATGTTGTAGCTTATTGTGACGGAGCTAGTGACCAAGTAAAAGCTATACTTGAAGCTGAGCTAAATGACAAAGTCATGGGATTACTTGAAGGAGCGATAAACTGGGTTAGCCGTGAAGAGCACTGAGAATGCCGTTTGTAACGGCAAGAATTCCTAACCAAAAGCCATCCTTTAACCCTAACCTCGTCCTCGTTTGCAACGAGGACGATTGAGAATGCCGTTTGTAACGGCAAGGATTCCTCACCAAAAGCCATCCATTTACCCTCACATGCGGTGCAAAAACCAAACATTCACCGCATTTTGCGGCGAGTGATTTCTTGTTTCGGTAGTACCAATGCCTCCCTGACCGTGCCAAAGTTGCAAAGCTAAATCCTGATTGAAACTGGTTTTGCGGGGAAGCTTTCACCTGAATAGAGAAATAGATTTTTTGCGAAAAGTACCGAATTATGGTACCTTTCGCAAAATTTCACCCTAATAATGGCAGAGCGAAACGAAATATCAATCATACAATGGCTAGACAAATTACTGGCGAAAGGAGTCTATAGCTTTGCAAAAGAAGTCTTACAACAGGAGATTCCGGACTATACTGATATTGCCGTTAAACGGGCACTTAGCAGACTTAGTAAAAAGGGTAAGATTGTTTCATTGTATAAAGGGTATTACTTGATTATACCTCCACAATACAGCAACAAAGGCATTCTCCCTCCACAGCTCTATTTGGAAGCTTTTATGAGGCATTTGCGAAGGCCATACTATGTAGCACTGCTCAATGCAGCTGCTTTTCATGGAGCGTCCCATCAGCAGCCACAAGAGTTTTTTGTTATGACTGATTTTCCCGTACTGCGCCCTACTCAAAAAAAAGGACTTAAAATTAATTACATCAGCATCAAGGCGGTTCCGCAATCGCTGATTGAAAAAAGAAAAACGGAAGCCGGATACCTGAACATTTCAAATGCCGCGCTCACTGCTTGTGACTTGATTCAATTTGAAAAACGTGTAGGAGGCCTCAATCGGGCGGCTACCGTGCTTAGCGAGCTGGCAGAAGCTATCAAGCCAACTGATTTCACCACCGGGGTAATGGAGCATGTGCATGTTACCACATTGCAGCGATTGGGCTATTTATTGGAGAATGCTTGCTACAACAGAGAATTGGCGGATGCTCTTTTTGAAGCCATGAACCGGGAGGGGCTGAGTATGTTCCGCATTCCGCTAAAGGCAGCCAGAGAGAACAAAGGCTTTTCTTCCAATAATCGCTGGAAAGTGATTGTGAATACTGAAATTGACATTGACGAATGATACCAAGGGCACATATCATGGAGTGGAGTCAGCAGGTGCCGTGGCAAAGCAACGAACAGATAGAGCAAGACCTGGTGATTTGCCGTGCTTTGGTGGAAATATTCTCTGATGAATATTTGGCCAACAGGCTTGCCTTTCGTGGTGGTACGGCCTTGCACAAGCTTTATCTACATCCACAGCCACGCTATTCAGAAGATATTGATCTGGTGCAAATCACTAGTGAACCATTTGGACCAATAGTGGACAGAATTCGGGAAAGACTGTCGTTTCTTGGTGAACCAAAACGGAGTCCTAAAGAGCACAATTTCAAACTTTCCTATCGATTTGAATCAGAATTCCCCCCTGTGATAAACCTTCGGTTAAAGGTCGAAACAAATACCCGGGAACACTTCAATGTACTCGGACTTCAACAATTTCCCTTTGAAGTAAAATCCTCTTGGTTTGAGGGTAGCTGCTACCTGACCACCTATAGCTTAGAAGAATTATTGGGAACCAAATTGCGGGCATTGTACCAAAGAAGAAAAGGCCGGGATCTTTACGATGTGCATATTGCGCTCACGCAAGAACCTGGTTTGGATACAGAAGCTATGCTGCAGAGCTACCGTGAATACATGAAGTTCTCAGTAGAAAAGCCACCCACACAAATGGAGTTTATTCTCAACATGGAGGCTAAAATGAAAGACAGTGAATTTTTAGGAGACACAACTGCTTTGTTGCGACCGGATGTGCCCTATGACCCACATGTAGCATACGAATCAGTAAAAACCACATTGATTGAACGAATTTAAAATGAGCTATATCACAAAACGAATAGACCCCTAACCTCGTCCTCGTTTGCAACGAGGACGACTGAGTATGCCGTTTGCAACGGCAAGGATTCCTCACCAAAAGCCATCCATTTACCCTCACATGCGGTGCAAAAACCAAACATTCACCGCATTTTGCGGCGAGTGATTTCTTGTTTCGGTAGTACCAATGTCGCTCTCATAGGTTATAGTTTGCCACGAGGGCGAGGAAGAGTTCTTTTGGTTACCTTTGGGTATGCGTGCATTCAAGGACTCCGGAAAATTGGGAGGAGACATACAGGCATTTGACAAGAGAACGAAGGGGTGCGCTTTTGCTCCTTCAGCAGAAATGCACCAAACCAGTAAACGCGACAAAGCAAACGAACAGGATTTACAAAGAATTGGATGGACGTTATGAGCGAACAAGACATCAGATGGCAGCAGCGATTTCAGAATTTTCTGAAAGCCTTTTTGCTTTTGGAAGAAGCGGTAGTGAAATGCAAAAACGAAAGCATTTCCGACCTGGAAGAGCAAGGCTTGATTCAACGCTTTGAGTTTACACACGAACTGGCATGGAATGTACTCAAAGATTACTTTGAATATCAGGGCAACACAAGTATTACGGGTTCCAGAGATGCTACGCGGGAGGCTTTTAACAAAGGATTAATTGAAGATGGCGAAGGTTGGATGGAGATGATAAAAAGCCGGAATAAATCTACGCACACGTACAACGAAGAAACCGCGAAAGAAATCGTGAAAAATGTAGTGGAATGGTATTACACCCTGTTCCTGAATTTCAGAGACAGAATGACCCAATTGAAAGACCGATAAATGTTTGGTTTAAAACAACGGCATATAGACCTGCTTAATTCTGTCTTTGGTCAATACCCACAGATTGAGCAAGTCATCGTTTATGGTTCGCGGGCAAAGGGCAACTACAAACCCGGCTCCGACATAGACCTGACCATCATGGGCGAATTGGACTACAGCAGCCTGATGAAATTAGAAAACCAGCTGGACGACTTGCTTTTGCCTTACAAAATAGACCTTTCGCTTCACCACAAAATCAATCATCCCGAACTGATAGACCACATACAACGAGTGGGAAAAGTGTTCTATGAAAAAGAAATGGTGGTGAATGAGCCCAATGAAAAGTATCGTGTAAAGCCTGATGATTGCCCTGATAATGAGGATGCAAAGAATCCATAATGTACTGGTGCGCAACGCGTGTCAGGTTCTATCCTCGTCCTCGTTTGCAAGAAGGACGATTGAGTATGCCGTTTGTAAACGCACATTATGCGGCTTACCCAATTTTCTGCATCTTTGAGCAAACCAAAGCTTTGGCCACATTGTCGATGAAAAGTAAGAAGTGTGGGACAAGTTGGGGTTGGTTTCCGTTTTAAAATGAAGACCCTCTCTAGTTATATGTTAGGACTATTATTCTGCGTTTCCTGCAACAATCAAAGTGCAGAAATACAGAGTCTCACAAGCCAAAGTCAGCAAAGAGATGGAGACTCGATAGAGCAACAATTATTAGAAAAACACTCTAATTCCAGAATTGCAGAACCGTTTCGCAATTACCCCGTATTCGGGGTAATTCAACCCACTTTATGTATTAGAGAAATGAAAAGGTGGTGATATTTCCCGTACCTCAGAGATGTAAGCTTTTAAACCCTCACCTCAAAGCCATCCCCATCATCGAGGACAGGGCTTAATCCACCCCGGCTACTACCTCGGCCTCGCTGGTAGCAGATGCGCCAAAGAAGCCCAGAGCGGTGCGCTCACTATC
>SKUL01000058.1 GCA_007129985.1 Flavobacteriales bacterium | reverse complement strand
GCCTATGTGGACAGCGGAACCATGGTTGACACCTGGGCTACCGTAGGTTCATGTGCCCAAATCGGAAAAAATGTACACCTCAGCGGCGGTGTGGGGATTGGCGGAGTTCTTGAACCCCTTCAGGCGTCACCGGTGATTATCGAAGACAACGCATTTGTCGGCTCGCGATGTATTGTGGTTGAAGGCGTCAGAGTAGGACGGGAAGCTGTGCTCGGAGCCAATGTGGTGCTCACCGGGTCCACGCGCATTATTGACGTGAGTGCCCATGAACCCAAAGAATACCGGGGAGAGGTTCCGCCTCGCTCGGTGGTGATTCCGGGGAGTTTGCCCAAACAATTTCCCGCCGGCACCTACCAGGTTCCTTGTGCGCTGATTATCGGAACACGCAAGGAAAGCACCGACAAAAAAACTTCCTTGAACGATGCCCTTCGCGATTTCAATGTTGCTGTCTGATTGAAAAACATCCTCGTCATACAAACCGCTTTTATCGGCGATGTGATTCTGGCCACGCCCATTATCCCGGCGCTTCGCAAGAGCTATCCCGAAGCCACCATTTCTTTTCTGGTGCGAAAAGGCAATGAATCGCTGTTGCGCCATCACCCCCATGTGAAAGAGGTCATAGTTTGGGACAAAACCGAGGGCAAATACCTCAACCTGCTGAAACTCGCAAACCGAGTCCGCAAAATGAAGTTCGACGCCGTGTACAACCTGCATCGCTTCGGCACTTCGGGCTTTATTACCTGGTTTTCAGGCGCCGGGGTGAAAGTCGGATTCAACAAAAACCCCTTTTCGTTTTGCTACACGCGAAAAGTGAACCACGAGGTAGGTAACGGCAAACACGAAATTGAACGCAACCTGCAACTCGTAGCAGACGACTTACCCCTCACCCGTCCGGAAATTCATGTTTCGGCAGAAGACGAACAAGTGGTTCAGCAATACACAACCCAAGCCTTTGTTTGCATGGCTCCTGCGTCGGTTTGGTTCACCAAGCAATACCCCGCTGAGGGATGGGTGAAGCTTTGTAAGGCCATAAGCCCCGAAATGAAAATATACCTCCTGGGAAGTCCGGCAGACAAGGGTTTATGCGAACAAATTGCGAAAGACAGCCAACGAGGCAATGTGCAGAACCTGGCGGGCAAACTTTCGCTGCTTCAATCGGCAGCCCTGATGAAGCACGCCGCAATGAACTACGTAAACGACTCTGCGCCCATGCATTTGGCCTCTGCCATGAACGCGCCTGTATCCGCCGTTTTTTGCTCTACCGTACCCGATTTTGGTTTCGGTCCGGTTTCTGAGCAATCACATATTATTGAATCACCGGAAAAACTCGATTGCAGACCCTGCGGGCTTCACGGCCACCGCCAATGTCCAAAAGGTCACTTTAAATGCGCTACAACCATTGACGTTAAGCAATTTCCCACACCGTGAAAGAAGAAATAGAAAAAGCCGTTGAGTGCATCCGCTCGGGAGGTGTTCTCCTCTACCCTACCGATACCATCTGGGGCCTCGGGTGCGACGCCACCAATGACGAGGCGGTGCAGAAAATTCTGGAGCTAAAGAACCGAGGAAATAAAATGGGGCTGATTCTTTTGGTTGAGCGCGATGCCCGCATCAACCGCCACGTGGATGAAGTACCCGCCATCGCGTGGGATTTGATGGACGTCGCCGAGCGACCTCTCACCATTGTTTACCCCGGCGGAAAGGGAGTGTCCGGCAAAGTGATGGGCGACGACGGGTCGGTGGCGATGCGCATGGTAAAAGACGTGTTTTGTGAAAAGCTCATCCAGCGGGCCAACGTTCCGATTGTTTCCACTTCGGCTAATCTCAGTGGACAACCCGCTCCGAAGAGTTTTTCCGACATAGACCCGGTCATTTTGGGTGGCGTTGATTATGCTGTAAATTTGCGGCGTACGGAAACCATGCTGCCCCAACCCTCCGATATCATAAAAGTGGCCCTCAACGGGGAGGTGCAAGTGATTCGCTGATTCATGAACCTCGCAGACAAGCTCAATCACCCGGTTTTCCAAACCATCTCTCAAGAAGCCGTAAAGCTCAATGAAAAGGCCTACGTCATTGGCGGCTTTGTGCGCGACCTTCTTTTGGGACGTGGCGACAAAGACATTGACATTGTGTGCGAAGGAAGCGGAAGCAGTCTGGCAGAAGCGGTTGCCGCCGCAATGGGCGTAGAAAAGGTGACGGTCTTCAAGAATTTCAAAACCGCCATGTTTCGCTACGACGACTATGAAATTGAGTTTGTTGGAGCGCGCAAAGAATCCTATCGGGCGCACTCCCGCAAACCCATCGTTGAGGACGGAACACTCGAAGAAGACCAGCAAAGGCGTGATTTTACCATCAACGCCCTGGCTATTTCGCTCAATCCCGGAGATTTTGGCGAGGTAGTGGACCCTTTTGGCGGGCTGGAGCATCTCGAGAAAAAACTGCTGAAAACGCCCCTTAATCCCGACGACACTTTCTCTGACGACCCGTTGCGCATGATGCGTGGCGTGCGCTTTGCCAGTGAACTTGGGTTTAAAATTGACAGCAAAGCACTCAAAGCCATCCGGCGTAACAGCCCGAGACTGGAAATCGTTTCCGGCGAGCGAATCTCTACTGAGTTTAACAGGATTCTCTCATCACCCAAACCAAGCCTTGGCTTGAATCTTCTTTTTGAAACCCGCTTGCTCGATCAGTTTTTACCGGAGTTGGCCAAGCTTCACGGTGTGGAGGTGAAAAATGGTATCGCCCACAAAGACAATTTCTACCACACCCTTCAGGTGGTTGACAATGTGGCGAATGAGAGCGACAACCTTTGGCTGAGATGGGCAGCATTGCTTCACGACATCGCCAAGCCGGATACCAAGCGTTTTTTTCCCGGAACCGGTTGGACATTTCACGGACACGAAGACCGCGGCGCGCAGATGGTGCCGAAAATCTTTAAGCGTCTCAAACTGCCTCTCGACCACAAAATGAAGTACGTACAAAAATTAGTGCTGCTTCACCTAAGGCCCATTGCCCTGACCAAAGAAGAGGCCACCGACTCGGCCCTGAGGCGACTACTTTTTGAGGCTGGCGACGATCTGGATGATTTGATGATTCTGTGCAAAGCAGATATCACCTCAAAAAACGAAGCCAAGGTAAAGCGCTACCTCGAAAATTATGAACGTGTAAAAGAGCGACTTGTAGAGGTTGAAGAAAAAGACCGCATACGCAATTGGCAGCCACCTATTGACGGGAAAGAGATTATTGAAACCTTTCAACTCAAGCCCGGTCCTGAAATCGGGCAGATAAAAAACGCCATCAAGGAAGCCATTCTCGACGGGGATATCCCCAATGAATATGATGCTGCCTTTAAGTTTATGCTGAACTACGCAGAAAAACTCGGTCTAAAAATACCGTCTAAAAAAAATCAATGATTCCAGCCAATTCTTAATTTTACCCGTCCATCCACCAAGACATCATGCCCAATATCTACAAGTTCCGCGTGTTGCTCGATACCGAGCAAGAAGTCTTTCGCGACATCGAAATCAAGCCCGAGCACACTTTTGAGCAACTGCACCTTGCCATTCAGGAGGCCTTTGGATTCAGCGCCAAAGAAATGGCCTCGTTTTACCTGAGCAACGACGAATGGGAAAAAGGTAAGGAGCTGCCTCTCATGGATATGAACTACGGCGATGACGACCAGCTCTATTCCATGGGGCAGGTAAAAATTGGTGAGTTGATTCGCAAAACAGGGCAAAAATTAATCTACATCTACGATTTTTTGAAGATGTGGGGCTTTTTTGTTGAAATGGTTGAAATCAGTCCGGAGCTGAACGAGATGACCTACCCTCGTGTGGCCATGGCCTTGGGCGACGCACCTGCAGAAGGGTCGAAGGATATGGACTTTGAGATCGAAACGGATTACGACGGCGAAGAGGGAGACGAAGATGATTTCTTTGATGATTTTGACGACGATTTTGACTCCGATGATTTGGATTCATTGAGCGACCGCGATTCATTCTGAGCAACCAGTCAAATAATCGATTTTTAATAGTTGTAGTGGGCCCCACTGCAGTGGGCAAAACCCGCATCAGCATTGAGCTGGCGAAGCATTTCGAAACCGATATTGTCTCTGCCGATTCGCGCCAGTTTTTCAGAGAAATGCCCATTGGAACCGCTGCTCCTACTCCGTCGGAACTGCAACTTGCCAAGCACCATTTTGTGGGGCAATTGAGCATTCAAGACGACTACAGTGCTGGCGATTACGAAGCTGATGTATTGCGCTGCATTGAAGAAATTCATCAGAAAAAACCCGTGGCCGTGCTCACCGGTGGATCGGGTCTGTATGTGAAGGCAGTTACTCATGGTTTGGACGAACACCCCTCTGATATTGAGGTACGCAACCAACTCATCGCCGATTTTGAAGAGAGAGGTCTTGAGTATCTCCAAAACGAGCTTCAGCGCCTTGACCCTGAGACCCATCGGCGCATTGACCTCCACAATCATCAACGTATGATACGAGCCCTTGAGGTGTGTTTGGTTGCCGGAAAGCCCTACTCTACTTTCCTTACGCGTCAGGCCAAACCCAGACCTTTTCAAACCATTGCCGTTGGTCTGAACCTGCCAAGAGCGGAGTTAATTGAACGAATCAATCAACGGGTTGACCAAATGATTGAGCAAGGACTTGTGGCCGAAGCACGTGCGCTTTATCCATTGCGACATCACAACGCCCTGCAAACGGTGGGCTACAAAGAGTTGTTTGAGTCATTTGACGGAAGTAGCAACGAATCGGAAGCAATCGAAAAAATTAAGGTCAATACCCGGCGATTTGCCAAGCGCCAAATGACCTGGTTCAAAAAAAACCTGGATGCCCGCTGGTTTCATCCCTCCGATTGGAAGGACATATTGAGCTACGTTGAGGAAATCATGAAATCGAGCTCAGGTAAAAACTCAGGACCGGCTTAGTAAAACATTGATTTCATGAAGCGTATCAAAATTAATAGGCTTCACAAAATGACCAATAACCATAGGGTAATCTAGCGCGCGGAGGCGATCCCTGGGGTCAATGGAACTCGTAAAGATGACTACAGGAATAATGCTCAAACTGGTGTCCTTTAAAAGCACATCAAGAAACTCCCATCCGCTCATTACCGGCATGTTTAAATCGAGGAGAATAACGTCAGGATTATCCTTTGATTCGGCTTGCAGCTTCTGTATAGCCTCCACAGCGTTGATATACTCACCTGTGAGCTCGAAAGCATCGTGACGACCCAGCAAATGTTTTGCAATGGCCGACGCGATGGTGTCGTCATCAACGATCCAGACGCGGTTCATGGCGGTTCTTAAAAGTTACACTCACGCGGGTTCCTTTGCCAACCTCGCTCTCCAGTTGTATACGGCCACCCAAAGCCTCTACCTGGGTTTTGGTAATATACAGCCCCAAGCCCTTGGCATCGCGATGCGCATGAAACGTCTTGTACATCCCGAACACCACATCGCGGTACTTTTCCATGTCTATACCCAAACCGTTATCAACCACCTCAATAACAATCTGCTCATCACTTTTGGAGGCATGAATGGTAATCTCCGGATGACGGTCAGGATGGCGGTACTTAATGGAATTGCTGATAAGATTTAGCAGAATGCTCTCAATATAAGCAGGATTGGTGTAGATCTGAAAATCATCGGGCACCTGATTGTGAATCACCGCACCCGATTCTTCAACAGCAACTCTGAGATTCATCACAGTTTTATTCACCCATTCTCGCAGCGAAACCAAAGACATGTTCAAGCCCACTCTGGTCTG
>SKUL01000303.1 GCA_007129985.1 Flavobacteriales bacterium | reverse complement strand
TCTCTGGGTCCAGAAAACGGCGAAAAGCACCCTAAGCCTAATTCCGACATCAACCTGCAGCCCACCAAGCTCAAGCCCGACCCGAAAAAACTCACCGGCAATATCCTTTGGAAACAGACCCTTACCATTTTTTCATCGCGAAAAGAGTTCAATCAGTTTGTTTCCTTTATTTTCAGGGGCCTGAAATAAGCCCTCATGAACCAACCATTTCTGGCCCGAACAGCCGAGCATTTACTCCACATCGCAACTGAGCCGCTGCACCACTATGCCGTTGTGTTACCCAGCAGAAGGGCAGCCGTTTATTTCAGAAAACACCTCACCGAACAACTCGAGCAACCCCAATTTGCGCCCCATATTTTTACGCTCGACAATTTCGTGGAGCAACTCACACCCCTTAAGCCAGCAGACCGCCTGGAGCTGATTTTCACGCTCTTTCAAAGCTATCGGGAGGTTTGGCAAAGCGATGCAGAAAGTTTTGGCAGGTTTCTGACATGGGCACCTCTAGCCCTGCGTGATTTCAGTGAAGTGGATGCATACTTGATTGACAGTCAAAGCTTTTTTCGTGACCTCACGAACCTGAAAGAACTCGACGAATGGAGCCTCAACGAAGACTCACTTACAGACAACCAACAGCAATACGCGTGGTTCTGGAAAAAACTCGGGGCGCTCTACACGCACTTTACCGAACTTCTCAAAAAAAATGGCGTAGCCTATCAGGGCCTCGTGTTTCGGGATGCTGCAAACCGGGTTGACGAACGCCGCAATGAGCTTCCCTACGAGCACATCATCTTTGCGGGCTTCAATGCACTTTCTGCGTCGGAAAAGAAAATCATGCAGAGCTTGCGCAGCATTCACAAAGCCACCATACTTTGGGACAGCGACGCGTACTTTGCCAACTATCCGGGGCATGAGGCCGATTTGTTCATGAAGCGCAACCGCCGCGATTTTGATGGTGAGTTTTTGTGGCAGGATAATGTTCTTGAAACCACCCCACGCGAAATTGAGATAGCCGCCGCCCCCAACGAATTGGCCCAATGCGATTGGATGGCGCAAATGCTCCGCGAAAACCCCAACGTGCAAAACACCGCCATTGTGCTGGCCGACGAAAAGCTGCTTCCGGCGGTACTTCAGGCGTTACCGGAGGATAACGGATCGGTAAACGTAACCATGGGCTTTCCCACTGCACAGAGTCCGGCGCACAGCCTGTTTAACTTGTTGTTTGAGTGGCTTGAGTCGCTTGAGCGGGATGAAATGTTTCACTACCGCACAGTGTTCCGCTTGTTGCTTCACCCCTATTTGCAACTTTCGCGCTCGTTTGCCGCCGATGTGCAGCAAATGCTCAACCGATTCAGGCAGGAAAACCGTGTAATGCTCAGCGTGCAAGATCTGCTGGAAAGTTGCGAACATCAAGATACCCGAACATTCCTGGAATCACTTCTTTCAGGCAGAGGTACCAACAACGCATACCTGCACGCCGCACAGCAATTGCTTCAGGGTATTTTAACGCCCCTTTCTGAGCAAGAGGGATTCGCGATGGAAAAGGAATACCTCTTTCACTACCTCAAGGTGATTCGGCGCCTGGAGTTGCTGGCCGCAAAATTCCCGGAGGTACTGGAGCGAGAGGCCTTTCCCACGCTTTTTCAATCACTGGCCGCAGGCGAAAAGCTCAACCTTGTAGGTGAGCCGCTCACAGGGCTTCAGGTGATGGGAATGCTCGAAACCCGCGCACTCGACTTTGACCGGCTTATCGTTCTTACCTGCAACGAGCACGTAATGCCCGGCAGCGGAAGCAGACAGAGCCTCATTCCCTTTGAACTGAAAAAATTTCACCGGCTGCCCACGCATCAGGAGCACGAGGCCATTTTTGCCTACCACTTTTATCGCTTGCTCACGCGCACCAAACACGCCACGCTGCTCTACAGCACCAATCAGGACGCATGGCACGGCTCGGAACGCAGTCGTTATCTGGAACAAATTTCCCACGATTGGCAAGCGCTCTCCAACATTACGCTAAAGCATCGTGTGATTCAAATCGCGGATAGAAAACTGCCATTTACGTCGGCCGAGGTCATCAAAACTCCCGCTGTTCTGCAATCACTCAAAGAGCGCTGCGAACGAGGGTTATCGCCCTCGGCGCTAATGAAATACCTGGAGTGTCCGCTCGACTTTTATCACTACTATGTGCTGGGCTATAACGAGCCCGACGAGTTGGAGGAAACCATCGAGGCCTCTACGCTGGGAAGCGTGGTACACAAAGTGCTCGAAGATATTTACAAACCCTTTGAAGGAGGCAATAATCTGGAAATCGCTCACCTTGAAGCCGCCATTGGCAAGGCCGATGAGATGTGCAAGGAACAGTTCCGTGAAATTTACAGCAAAGACGGGGTGGACAGCGGACTGAATCACCTGATATTTAACGTAGCATCAGGGTTTGTAAAGCGCTTTCTCTCCCATGAAATCGACAGGTTAAAGGGAGCCGAAAAACCCAACGAGGCAGTGCAGATCAAAAGCCTGGAGCTTGAACTGAAACACCAACTAACCATCCAGACATCTATCGGTGCGGTTACCGTGAATGTGCGGGGAAATGCCGATCGGGTAGATGAGTGCGACGGTGTTCTCCGCATTATTGACTACAAAACCGGCAAGGTGGAGCAGAAGAATGTTTCTGTTTCCTCTCCTGAGGACCTCATCGAAAAATCGGGGCTGACCAAGGCTTTGCAGTTGATGACTTACGCCTGGATGTACCGGGGCGAGCACAACCATTCGGGGCCACTTCAGGTGGGAAACATTTCCATGCGCAATCTGGAACCATGGCTGCTCTCCGTTAAATGGGGCAATGCCCAGGTACTGCTTGCGGAACAGACCGATGAATTTGAAGACATCCTGCGTCAACTTCTCGAAGAAATGTTTGATACATCCAAACCTTTCAGGCACGCCGATAAAGCCCGTTACTGTGTTTTTTGCCGCGCTGAAAGTGAAGGAATTGATGAGGAAGGAGGAACTTCAACCGAAGAGTCCGGATAAAAGAAGCCATTTTCCCAACCAACGGAAGCTCTAATTACCCCAAACAAAAAAGCGTCCGGGAAGGGACGCTTTTTCGTAAAACCTGCAAGGAAAATTTTGAAACCATCACAACTTTTTGATTGTTCAATCGGAAGTTGTGCATGTAAAACGTAGCGATCGGAAAGGGTTGCCCGTTTTTTTCAGCAAAAAGTGATTTTTTTCACGGGTACGCCTACCCCATTCAGCATAACACTGATTACGTGCTACATAAAAAGCATCAGGAAATCCGTCCCCAACCGATTTTTTTGATTTTTCCTTTCAGAAAATGACTCAAAGGAGCGTTTTCGGGCAGTGATAGCTCGGGGTCGGCCTCAAGCATTTGAGTGGCCTTGGCCCGGGCCAGTTGAAGGAGCTCCTGGTCTTTTACGATATCGGCAATGGCGAGGTTGAGGGCTCCGCTTTGCTGGGTGCCCATCAGGTTGCCGGGGCCGCGAAGGCGCAAATCTACCTCTGCAATCTCAAATCCGTTGTTGGTTCGGCACATGGTTGCCAGTCGCTCGCGTGCATCGGCCGAAATATCTTCACCACTCATCAAAATACAATACGACTGCTCGGCGCCGCGCCCCACCCTGCCCCGCAACTGGTGCAACTGCGATAACCCGAAGCGCTCGGCACTTTCAATCACCATCACGGAGGCATTGGGCACATTGACCCCTACCTCAATGACCGTGGTGGCCACCATGATCTGGGTTTCGCCTTTTACAAATCGCTGCATCTCCCAGTCTTTGTCCTGCGCCTTCATTTTTCCGTGTACAATGCTCACGTTAAAGTCCGGCATCGGAAAGCGCCGCACAATACTTTCATAACCATCCATCAGATCTTTGTAATCCATGACCTGCGATTCTTCGATAAGTGGATACACCACATACACCTGCCTTCCTTTGGCGATTTCCTCCGCCATAAAACCGAAAATGCGGGCGCGGGCATTGTCGAAGCGATGCACCGTTTGAATGTCTTTGCGGCCGGGCGGAAGTTCATCAATGGTAGAAACATCGAGGTCGCCGTAGGCCGTCATGGCCAGGGTTCGCGGGATGGGCGTGGCGGTCATTACAAGCACGTGTGGAGGTTGCTTGTTTTTCTTCCACAGCTTTGCCCGCTGTGCTACGCCAAAGCGGTGTTGTTCGTCAATCACTACCAGCCCCAGATTGGCAAACTGAACGGGGTCTTCGAGCAGTGCGTGCGTGCCGATAAGAATAGCAAGTTCACCGGATTCAAGCGACTCTGCAATGTCACGCCGGGCTGCTTTGCGGGTACTTCCGGTCAATAACTCCACCCGAATGCCCAGCGGGTTCAACCACTCATATATACCCTGAAAGTGTTGCTGGGCAAGAATTTCGGTGGGAGCCATCAGCGCAGCCTGGTAACCATTGTCAACCGCGAGGAGCATACTGAGCACGGCCACCACGGTTTTACCGCTGCCCACGTCGCCCTGCAAGAGACGGTTCATGTGTTTTCCGGAGCGGAGATCGCGGCGAATTTCCTTCAACACGCGCTTCTGAGCATCGGTAAGGGCAAAGGGCAGCTTCTCGTAAAAGCCGTGAAAGTGCTCACCCACCTCCGAAAAAGTAAATCCTTGCAACTTTCTCTGGTTGATGAGTTTCTGGCGTAAAAGCCCCACCTGAATCATAAACAGCTCCTCGAACTTAAGGCGGTAACGCGCCTTTTTGAGTGAAGCTACATCTCGTGGGGCGTGTACCTCCATCATGGCCTGCGCGCGGGGCATCAGGTTCAGAGCGTCCAGCAAATAGTGGGGCAAATTTTCGGGAAACAAGGGAGGCAGCTCGTTAAGCACACCCTTGATGATACGCTCCATTCCCCGTGAATTCATGCCGCGCGCGGAGAGTTTTTCGGTGGTTGAATACACGGGTTGCAAGCCGGCCACCAAGGGGGCCTCCATGGCACCTGCTTTTTCCATTTCGGGGTGGGCAATGTTCCAGGTGTTTTTGAAGCGGGTGGGCTTTCCGTAAGCCACATAGGATGCACCCACTTGCAGCGCGCCCATCACCCAGCGAATACCTTTGAACCACACCAATTCTATCTGGCCTGAGTCGTCCTGAAAAATGCCCACAAGACGGCGCGTTCTTCCGGTTCCAACTTCGCCGAGGGTGCGCAGTACACCGCGAATCTGCACGGCTTCTTCGTCGGATGTGATTTTGGCAATGCGATGGAATTGGGTGCGATCTACGTAGCGAAATGGAAGGTGTAGAAAAAGGTCTTTCAAACTGTTGATTTTCAACTCAGCTTGCAATACCTCGGCACGCTGCGGACCGATTCCTTTGACGTATGTGAGTGGTAGCTCAGACACCCGGTTTCTTTCGGGTAAAAATACGTTTCGGTGGGGATATGGGGAATTGAATTAAGTCTTCATCGCCAACCAAAGGTTTAGCCTCCAACGCACCGGAACTTGATTCTTACCATTTTGTCATTTCGACCGCAACAACGACGCAGGAGTTCCGAAGCAACCTGACCCGAAGCATTTCGGGAGAGAAATCTGGTCGAACCAGAGTCGCCGTCTGCACTTTAATCTCGTTTCTCAATGAGACTTCTCCACTTCAGCCTCCATTCACTCGCATGGCATCGTGAATGGGCGGCTTTCGGTCGAAGTGACAAAAGTCTAGTGATGAAGAACAAAACTCCATTCTCACCCCTTTGTCATTTCGACCGGAATGCTGAGGAACGAGGCTTGGAGTGGAGAAATCTCACTTTTAGGCCAGATCCAACCGAGACTTCTCCGCTACAGACTCAACTCACTCGCTGCGCATCATGACTTATCGGCTTTCGGTCGAAGTGACAAAAGTCTAGTGA
>SKUL01000316.1 GCA_007129985.1 Flavobacteriales bacterium | reverse complement strand
CGTCTACGGGGCCGCATGCAAGGGCTCGTGATGTTCCGAGAACAGGCGGTACTGAACCGCTGGGTGTTATCTCGATGAGCCTGGCCATAGTGGGAATATTTTTCGCAGGAATTATTCTGGGCCTTGTGGCACTTATCCTGGCCGCAATCAGCTTCGGCAAGTTTGCGCGGGAGCCAGAACGAACCGGAAGGGGTTTTGCCATTGCAGGAATGATTATCGGAATACTCGCCATTGTCGGTGCAATTATCGTGATTTCAATGATGTAGTGTTGATTCGATTTTTGTCATACTCGTTTTTGCTCTTGGTGACGGCGCTTTTGTTGTCGTGCAAAATCGAAAAACGTCTGCATCGGCCGGGTTACCATGTGGAGTGGCACAAAGCCAAGCCTTCAGCACCTATACCGCTTGATCAGTCTATGACCGATGATTTGAGCAATGAAGCCCTGGTCGCTTCAACCAGAAATGATGACCTTTTATGGTCGGAATCACAACCTTGGTTAGCTCAAGAGGCCGTGATACAAGAAGTTGAACTCCAGAATCACCGGCAAGATCCCGATACCAGCCGGGGCAAATGTGTGAGCATTTTCTTTCGCGATGGAAGAAGAGCATACGGTGTCATAGTAAGCATGGATAGATATACTTTGGCCTACGAGCGTTGTGACCTGATCAATGGCCCTGTTTTTCGCACGGCGCTTTCTAATGTTTATTCCATTGATTTTCGGAAAGTAATGACTGAGGCTCCTGCCGAAACAACTCCTCAGCAACCGGTTGAAGCCAGAGACAAGACAGAAACCAACGACGAAGCATCCACCGAAAAAGAAGAGGCACCATTGAAGCCGCTGGAAGAGAAATCCCACAACGTACCGAGGGCTATTGAGGCTTTGTTTTACGTATCCTTGCTTGCTATAGGGCTGACATCCATAACGCTTCCCGGTTTTTTTGCGCTTTTACCTGCTATAGGCATGCTCATTCTATCGCTGATTCTGCTCATTGTTACTGAGGATAAATCCTTTTGGCTGAACATTGTTATCGTTTCTGCTTTTCTCACCGTTTTGGCATTACTTTTTGCAACCGGACTTTTAACCACCATAGTGTTTTGAGATTGTGGGGTGGCATATTGATCTTTGTGCTGGCATTGTCCATGCTTTTTTCATGTCGTGTAGAAAAACGTTTGCACCGACCGGGCTATCATGTGGAATGGCACAAAAAGCCATCTTCGATTGCAAATCAGAGCGCTCAAAAGCGGATTGAGCCTCCACAACTAATTCATAACGAGTATCATTTTCCTTCAGGCGATCTTCTTGCGGAGATCAATACAAGCTTGTGGCAAGAGCATACAATGCAAGCATTTAATGAATCGCGAGAAAGCAAGCCCGAAGAAACTATGTTGCCGCGATTAGTGCCCGACAGCCTTGAACAACCGTGTGCAGTTCTCTTATTCAAGGACATGTCTAAAGTTAGGGCCTTGGTTATATCCATTCAGGATGGCGTGCTGGAATACGAATTGTGCGATGACAGCCACGATGTTGTTCAATCATGCAAATTGGATGACTTGCTGGAAATTTCATTTGAAGAGTATGTTGAGTCCGGACTGTCAGCTTCTTCTGACTTTAACTCGCCTGATTCGCGTTACCCTGTGACCGAAGATGACAAGGCATCAAAAGACAAAAAACCGCTTGAGCCTTTTGGTATTTTCTCTCTGATAGTTTCCATCATTTTTCTTCTTTTTGAAAGCGCTATATGGGTTATTGCACTTTCAACGGTATTGGCTTTTATTGGTATGCTTCAATATCTGATTGCACCTGATAAGTACAGCGCGGGATGGATTTCGATTATTGCATTTGTTATCACAGCCGTACTCATTGTTATGTTACTAATTTAGCAGCATGAAGAATAACTGGGTTTTCGTCGTTGCGTTTTGTGTGTTTGCCGCGCTATTGGCAGGATGTAAGGTGGAAAAACGCCTCCACCGACCGGGGTACCACGTTGAGTGGCATAAAAAAGCCAAATCGAAAAGTGAAGCGGAACGCCCTGTTGAGAAGGACCTTGCGGAAGTTCAGAATGCGTCCAAAGAGAGCCGTTTGATTGCTCCAAAAGAGGAGCCCATCATTCTAAACCAACATGATGACGGGTTGAAAGCCTCTGTTGTGGAAGAAATTCATGAATCGGAATTGACTCCGGTGCAAAAAATGCTGGCTGCACAAAAGCCCTGTGCGTCAATTGTGCTGAACGACGGCTTTATCATCAGGGCGGTGGTAGAAGAAATCAACCAGGTTGAAATCAAGTACAGAAACTGCGATAACCAGGACGGGCCTGTTATCTTCATTGACCGTAGAGAGGTAGACCACATACTTTTTCCCAACGGAGAAGTAGAGATGATTTCCGGACGCAGGGATCCATACGTGGGTAGCCGGGGAGGGGGAAGTTCGTCAAGTGCAAGAGCTGACGGTTTGGGTATTACCTCCATGATTATGGGGATTGTGGGTATCTATGCGCCTTTTTTTGTTTTTAGTATCATGGCATTGATATTTAGCCTCATAAGCCTCGGTCGCATCAGTTCCAATCCCAGTCGTTTCAAGGGGCGTGGATTTGGAACAGCCGGTTTGATCACGGGCATCATCGGTATTGTAATATCCATAATTTTTCTTATGATTGTGATTAGCTTTGGGTTTTGAGAAGGGTTTTTCACATTTCGCTGAATGTGTTGATATTGATCACCTTCAATATATGTTATTCCTCTTGTAAAGTAGAAAAACGGTTATACCGCCCGGGCTATCATGTAGAGTGGCACAAAGCAAAGCCAACGGCAAAGGCCCACAATCCAACGCCGAAACGCGCTGTGAAAGTGCCTCAAAGACTCGCCGATGACAAGCAAGAAATTGTGGCTTCGTTGGAATGCGATGACGCCGAGTTGTTGTTGGTGCCAGAAATTGCAAAAGAATTCAGTCAAGCCAGATGTGATACCATTTTCTTGTTAGACGGCAACCGGTTTCATCTTGTAAGGCTGATTGAAATCTCCGACGGTGAGTTGACCTACCGGCCGTGTGAGGCCATTTTTGGAGCGGAGGAAACATTCAACATCGAACTCGTGAGCAGGGTGGTGATGCGGAATGGCGAAATTTTGACGTTTGACGGCCCTGTGTTAGACAGCAAAAATTGCGTGACGCTCTTTTTCAGAGATGGAAGAAGGGAAGAGGTGCTGATTGAAAACCGCGAAGCCAATGCACTGTACTACTCACCGTGCTACGAGGAGGGTGCCGTGAGAATGGTCTATCTGCGCGACCTGGCACAAATTCGCGATAAATGGGGCCGCACCGAAAAGATAGAAGAAGAGGCCGCTTCGTCTTCTAAAGACCCCCGAGTGGCTGAACCCACGAGCCTGGTTGCATTGGGCACATCCATCATTTCTGCTTTACCGATTTTGATATTGATTGGTTTATCCAACATTGGGACCTCTTTACTCTTCGTGCAAATCTTGTCGGTAGTTGGAGTGGGTTTGTCCTTGTTTTCATTGATTGCCGGTATTATGGGTGTTGTGAGAACCGGCAAGAAACCAACAGTTTACAAGGGCTTGGCTATTAGCGCCATAGCCATCGCTATTGCCTTACTCACAGGGCTGTTGAATGTTGGTATGGTAATGGCGGCCTTCTCTTGAGCCTATTTAGCGGTCTTAAACCTCGCGGATACGATAAATCAACCACGCAATCACTACAAACCCGAGTCCTGTGAGAATAGGGGGTATCATTCCGTTCATAATACCCAGAACCACCATGGCCAGGGCGATAATAAGCAGTATAATCAGCAGTGTATTCTTCATGTGTCGCGGTCGCTTTGGCGCAAAATAACACTTGTTGGGCAAATGAACATAACAGAGGGAGAATTTATTTCTCTGAAGTTTTCTAAGTTAAGCACACATCATCTTCACTACCATGCAAGGAAGCAAGGGCCTTTCGAACTCTAATTAACTCCCAAAAACTTCTCCACCCGCTTCGCTTGTAAAAAATGATGTTTGGCGTGAAATACCGCGCCCTGAAACCACTCCCAGGCATTGAGCATATCGAGCATAGGGTGTTTTGAACGGATGTTTAAGTCTGCATGGGGTAATTGTGCATACACTGCATCCATTTGCTCCACCATCTTGTCAAAATCCTCGCTGAGTTGCTTTTTACTCTCGGGTTGCGGTGGCTCAAATGCATGAGATGCCGGCATTTTGATTTTCATCGGTGGAATGGACTTGAAAAAGAAGATAATCCGCCCCATAAAGTTCTTTGAACCACCCGATTTTGTAGCACCTTCCTCCTGATGCAGGCACTGCCACGCGTGTTTCATATAGAAGGCTTCATGCACTTTAATCACGTGGTAGCATACCTGCCCAAGCGACCACGACGCATCGTTTGGCTTGCGCGTGAGCTCTTCCAGTTCGTACTTCTCAACCAGCTCTTTCCATTTCGCAACATGCGCTTTAAAGGCGGTCAAGGTTTTTTCGGTATCCATTTGAAACTGCTTTTCGACGCCACTCGGGTTTGGGAAACACAACCTAAGCCACGCCCTATTCAATTTCGTCTAAGGTATGAAAAACCAGCAAAGTGCTTTGGTTGGAGAAGGAGAGGAGGAGGAATTTAATCCTCGGTCACCCTCCTTTTGCTTGTAAACTCGCCGCTGTTGTACCAGTCAATTTTGCGCGTTACATACATCAGTACACTCAGTGCAAAGAACAAACCTATGCTTCCCGCCAATAGGGCGAAATCATGCAGTTGTATGATGCTGAAAATGTAGCCGTAAAGCAAGGTGAGTATGGCTGCCAGAACCGCAGTTAGCTTCGCTTTCTTAAACGTGCCATGAGCGTAGAAAACAATCAGCGATACGGTACTCATTGCTGCTATCAAATACGACCAGCCAAATCGAATATGCTCGGCCACAGCAATTAGAAGCGTATAGAACAGGCAAAGTGCGAAGCCAACGAGCAAATATTGAATAGGGTGGATGCGCACCTTGGCCATAATCTGAATAAAAAAGAACACCACAAACGTGAGCGTGATGAAAAGCACCGCGTACTTGGCAGCCCTTGTGCTTTTTTGATAGTGGTCAACAGGCAACATGAGGGTAACGCCAAAAGCCGAATCAGCAATGCCGGCGGTACTTCCTTTAAATTGTTGGGGGTAAGGGCGATTAAGATTCAACACCCGCCAGCTCGCTTCAAAACCTTTATCGTTGATATCGCGATTAGCAGGAAGAAACGCACCCCCAAAAGCCGGTGCATTCCAGTCAGATGAAATACTCACATCGGTGGTTTTACCAAGCGGTAAAAAGTGGAGGTATTCGCTGCCACGAATGTCCAATTCCACCGAAAATGGAATCTTCAAATCATGCTCGTCTTCGTCCCAAATGATATCAACCTCAGCGTTGATACCGCTTTCAAGTACATCTCTGGAGGGCAAACCGGGATTGAAGTCAATGACTTTTTCATCCCAATTCAACACAACCGACTCGCGAATGCTGCGCAAATCCGAAATACCGAAGCTCACAACAGCTTCATTCCAGCGCAGCCTTTTATCGCTGATTTCTATTTCGCGGGGAAGGTTAAAATGTCCACTCAACGATAGTTGCGAAGCATATACGGTGGTTTCAAATATTCCGCGGTAACGCACCTCCGGGTCTATATCACCGGATATCAACAGCTACTCAGGCAGGAAGTGGTGAAATGCTGTGGTTGTGAAAACATCTTCCTTGTCTTCGCGCTTCACAGTGTTGTACACAGTGTATGGAACGCTGAGCACCAAGCCGCCAATGGTTTGGGGATAGCCCCATTTAAGCGATATTTCATCTTGAGCTTCGGTCTGTCTGTATTGCCGCTCGCGAATAAGGCTCTCCACCATATTCACCGGAATTAGCATG
>SKUL01000320.1 GCA_007129985.1 Flavobacteriales bacterium | reverse complement strand
CCCGGAGATATGATACGTCAATCACTGTTGTTTGTTTTTTCGCTTTTCATTTGTTTTCAGGCGCTTCCTGCTCAGGTGAGCGCAGAGACTTCTGCCAACATCAACCAGTTGGATGAAATGGGCCGCAAAACCGGTCACTGGGTAATTACCGGCGCCATGATTAAGTCCAATCACTACAAACCCGACCAAAAGGTTGAAGAAGGTGAGTACGTGGCCAACAAGCGCGAGGGTTTGTGGAAGCGCTATCACACCAACGGCAAGGTCAAAACCGAAATTACCTACCGCAACAACCGTCCGGAAGGGCCGTACAAAATGTTCTATCCCACCGGAGTGGTGGAGGAAGACGGCCAATGGGTGAACGAGCACAATGTGGGCAGCTTTAAGCGCTTTCACCCCAACGGGCAGGTGGCGCAGGAGTTTTCATTTGAAGACAACGGCCTGCGAACAGGCTTGCAACGCTACTACTACGAAAACGGAAACCCGGAGCTGGAAGTGGAAGTGGTACAAGGGCTTGAAGAAGGTCTGATGCGCCGCTTTTACCCCAATGGCGACCTGATGGAGGAGAAAATGCTCAAAGGTGGTGTGGTGGATAAAAGCACCATCAAGAAATACGAGCCGCGCAAGGAAACCCAACTGGTGGCAGAGAGAACCCCTGCCGTGGAGGCCAAAGCTTCGGTGCGTATCACAGAGGACAAGCCCAACCTGGAAGTGTTTAAGCACAACGGACAAAACGTACTTTACAACAAGCAAAAGCAGGTTACGCAAATCGGAGAATTTAAGGATGGCCGCCTGTGGAATGGCAAGTGGAAAAAGTACAGCGCCAACGGGCTGATTGAGAAAATTGAAATTTACAAGGAAGGCGTTTACGTGGGCAATGCACCCATTACGCAAGACGACATGTAAGACATACTTTTTTGGGGTTAAAAAGGGCTGCGTCAGAAATGGCGCGGCTTTTTTGTTGTGAAAAGAGTGCGTTTTGCTGTATCGTCTAGTGAGTTCGTGCGGTGAAGGTTTGCCAATCTACGTAGCGAGTAACTGCCTTTCTGATACGCAGAATAGCAGAATGAACTAAATTTGAAGGCATAAAACGTTTGAAGCGAAACGGAAGCCGGAATTGTACTTAAGGAAATCAAGATGACGTTTGCGCTTAAATGCAGTAGGTCATAAGCTCCGTGGAGGGCTTTGAGATATGCATTTGATTTATTGAGAAGAGTTCAAAAACTTTGACTATGCCTTTGGAGAACACCTCAAATTACATTCTGGAGATCAAGCAAATATTGGTCAATGCCAGGCAACAGGCTTACACTGCTATTAATGCTGCAATGGTTGAGGCTTATTGGCTTATTGGAAAACGTATTGTTGAAGAGGAACAACAGGGTGAAGACAGGGCGGCCTATGGCAAAGAACTAATAAAATCCATCTCTACAGAGCTCACAAGTGAATTTGGCAAAGGGTTTTCTGTTACTAATTTACAGAACTTCAGAAAGTTTTACTTGACATTCAATGATTGGGAAATTAAGCAGACGGTGTCTGTTGATTCGAATTTTTCGATGCAACAGACACCGTCTGCTAAATTGAGTTGGTCGCACTATGAGCGATTGATTCGGGTTGACGATGAAAATGCCAGAAACTACTACCTGAAAGAAGCTGCTGATCAGAACTGGTCGGTAAGAACGCTAGATAGAAACATATCCACATTGTATTATCAGAGACTTATTTCTTCCCACAAAAAGACAGTTGTGGAACAAGAAATGGAATTGAAAACTAAAGAATTAAAACAGAACCCCGAAGATTTCATTCGTAAACCTGCCGTGCTCGATTTCCTGAACTTGCCGTCCAGTAAAGCATACACAGAGGATGAATTGGAGCAAGCGCTCATTGATAATCTTCAGCAGTTTTTACTTGAGCTTGGTAAAGGCTTTTCGTTTGTCGCACGCCAAAAGCATATCCGAACAGAGACCGCTGATTTTTTTATTGATCTGGTGTTTTACAATTACCTGCTAAAGTGCTTCGTAATTGTCGAGCTCAAGACGCACAAGTTATCGCATCAGGATATCGGACAATTGGATATGTACGTGCGCATGTACGACGATTTGGAACGCCCGGAAGGGGATAACCCAACAATCGGTATTTTACTTTGTACAGAAACGGACAATACAATCGCTAAATATTCTGTACTTAGCGAAAGCCAACAACTTTTTGCGAATAAATACCTTCCGTATTTGCCAACAGAGCAAGAGCTTGCTGCTGAGATAGAGCGTGAGCGGTTAATCATCCAACAACAAAAAGGACTGGTTTAAATCCACAACTATTCAGGTCTTACGTCGCCTGAGCATCATATAGGTCAGTGAAGGTGGTCTCTTCAGCCCTCCAAGGTTCACCATCCTTTGAGCCTGCCCTTTTTCAGCCAATGCCCTGCGTTTTTCGTAACTTGCGGGCTTCAACCTTAAAACACAACCATGCAGAAAGGTTTACTTCTCTTCGTTTCCGTTTTTATCAGTGTTCAGCTTGTGGCGCAGGTGCGCGTGAATGCCCCCGGGAAATTTCTGGTGGAGCAATTGCGCAATATGGAGCCGGGTGAAGCCATTCCGGCTCATTGGGTTCAGGACTACGATCTGGTTAAAATCAGCGGTGCCTACCACATTGGGGTGCTCGCGATGGTGGATGAAGAACTGATAGATGATGCCCATCTCGAAAGCCTTGGAGCCATCAACCGCACGCAAGCCGGAAACATCTGGACCTTCCGCGTGCCGGTGCTCAATGTTGTTTCTTTTCTGCAAAACCCCGGATTGCTTCAGGTTGAAATAGCCGAGCCGGTAGCGCCTTTTCTCGACGAGAACATTCCCTCAGCCCGTGTGGACAGCGTTCACCTCGGACTGGGAGGACTGCAGCAGGCATACAAAGGCGAGGGCGTTGTGGTGGCCGTGATTGACTGGGGCTTTGATTACACCCACCCTGTGTTCTACGACGAGAACCTCGAAAACTACCGTCTGGTGCGAGCGTGGGACCAAAACAAACTCGACGGAACTCCTCCTGCGGGGTATGATTTCGGAGCGGAGTACATCGAGCAGGACCTGCTGATTGCCCAGCACGATACCGATTACGTTTTTGGCCCCGGAACCCACGGAACCCACGTTGCCGGGATTGCCGGTGGTGCCGGTGGAGGTCCCGATGCCGTGTTCAGCCTTGGCCCCAATCCGGAGGCCAGAATTATGGGTGCAGCACCTGAGTCAGACCTGATTTTTATCTCACTGCGCCGCGATGCCCCATCGCTCATTGATGGTTTCAACTACATCAAAAACTACGCAGAGTCCGTAGGAAAACCCTTTGTGGTGAACATGAGCTTTGGTAGTCACCTCGGCCCACACGACGGAAATGACCTCAAAAACGTAGGGATTGACAATCTGCAGGGGCCCGGACGAATCTTCGTGGGCTCAGCGGGAAACAACGGAACCGGCAACTTTCACCTGGACCGCGATTTTGCCTCCAACCCGGATACACTGATGACTGTGGTGAACATTCACGGCTCCTCTGATTGGGGACAAACCCTCAGCATGTGGGGCTCTGAAAACAGCAGCTTTTCAGCGTCCGTGCGACTTGTAAACAGCGCCGATGAAACGATTTTTCAAACACCGTTTTACCACACTGCCCTTGAGCCGCAAATCAACGACTTCTTTCTGGTGGGAAATGACAGCCTCTACATCCGTGTGCAATCTACCGCCGCCTTTACCACCAACGACAAACCCAATATCCGCCTGGAAGTGCGCAACACAAGCAACCTGAAGATTGTGTTGATTGCTGCGTCCAACGACAGTCACCTGCATATCTGGAGCAATGCGCGCATGCAAAACCGATACACCAACTGGGGTTCCAACCTCACCAGCAATTACCCGGGAGCCGTAGCCGGCAACACTGAGTATGCGCCGGGTGAGCCTGCCGGATGTGGCAAACACGTGATTACCGTGGGTGCCTACCGCGCTGAAAGGGTTTTCCCCAATGGAACGGTACTGTACGGAGCCCTGGCCGGATTTTCCAGCCGAGGACCTACGGTTGATGGCCGCGTAAAACCTGATATTACCTCAGGTGGAGTGGATGTGTGGTCAGCCGTTAATTCCTTTACCACCGCCGGGCAACTAGCTGTGGAAGTGGATGGCAATACCTACGAGTTTTCTCGCTTTGACGGCACCTCTATGTCAGGACCGCTCGTGGCTGGAATTGTAGCCTTGATGCTCGACGCCAATCCACAATTAACCTCACTGGAGGCCCGCGAGATTCTCCGCTCTACCGCTCGACTCGATCAACACACCGGTGATATCGGCCCGGAAGGAACACTCGATTGGGGATGGGGTAAAGCACACGCATTGGCGGCAGTGCTCGCCAGCGAAATCGTGTCAAGCGTACCCGAAAAAGAAGTAGATGCCGAGCTCTTCTCAGCATGGCCCAACCCTACTACTGATGTGATTAACATTGCGATTTCCCAACAGGCACAGGGTCAGGTTTGGGTGAATATTTTCGACATGTCGGGAAAACTTGAGCACAGCACTTCGTTCAATCAAGGGGGAGAGTTCTTTACCGTTCCAGTGGGGCACCTTCCTGCAGGGATGTACCTCATCAGGGTTGATACCGACAAACAAACCTCTTTCCGAAGGGTAGTGGTAAGTCGCTGATTAAGTCCTTGTAATCAGCGCTCTTCGTCGAAATATACCTTGTAGTATTTCCGTCCGTCGGGCTCTACGCCGCGCTCAATCATTTCGCGGTTGCCGTGCACGTAGATGTGGAAATTCTTGTCGAGCTTAATCACACTCTTAAAAATCCGAGCCTGCTTTTTGAAGGCAGGTGCCGAGATGTCGAAACCATCGTCCACAGAAACCTGCCGGTCGTTTTCAAACTCCGATTTGTAGCGCGTAAACTCGTCAATCACCTGCGGGTCTTCCATCACCTCCGAGGCGAATTCCTGCACCCCAAAAGTGTCGTGCTCACGGAAAAACTGCGCCGTGCGGTTCAGTAAATCTGCCTGGTCGGCCGGAGTCACGTGAAAACGGTCGGGCATTTCAACGCTGATAAATTCCTTGCACAGCTCCATGGCTTTGCTCGTGTGGTGATAGGCGTCGTTGCGGTTTTTCAAGCGCAAAAACTCTTTGGACCAATATGCCGCCTCGTTGCCGGGATTGGTTCGGTCAACCTGTGCGGCCACATAACCGTTTTCTGCATCGATGTTAAAAATGATGCAGCCTTTGTCGAGTTTGTTCACGTCAATGCCTGACTCACTCCGCACGTCCATCGAGTTGTTGGCGCGCAACACTTTCAAAAAATGGCTGATTTGCTCCGCCTTAAAAAGCCCGATGGCATCGGTGATTTCCCCCTCCAGAATGCAATCCTCAAAATGCACCACAAAAAAATCGCCCGATTTAATACTGGGGTGCTCGCTGCAATCGTAGAGGTGTTCGGCCAGTTTTACGGATTCTTCGAGCAGGGTATCCGGTCGGCTGAAAATACGCGAAACAGCACTGAGTATCGTATTGTCTTCAGGTACAGTATTGTACCCAAGGTGAAACAGCTCCTGTGATTTGAACGCCGATAAAAAGTACTTCATCAGCAGCGACTCGGTGTGGTCGTCGGCCTCAAGCAGCGTGGGCGATACTATCATGGCTTCTTCGTCGGCCTTGAGCCCCACGTAGTGCAGCGCCTGACTGGTTATACGCGCCTGATCGAAACGAAAAGCAATGTCCATTGGTATTGAATTTTTGGAGTGGTGCACGAAGGTAAGTCTTTTGACGGCAAGGCGCGCATGGACGTGAAATGCGCTTTTTGCTATCTTCACGCCCTCAAAATGAACCGCGCAATCATGGAAAACAAGTTGCTGATATTTAACACCCTCACCCGTCAGAAAGAGGT